>CP144808.1:131755-282761 GCA_036689375.1 Candidatus Stammera capleta
TCATAGTTATTATTGTAACATATTATATAAATATACATATGTATATTTATATAATATGTTACAATAATAACTATGATAAATATTAAAAAAAAAAAAATTTCTTATTATATAAGAAAACTAAAAAAAAAAATTTTAGAAATTGAAAAATATAAAATAACAAAAACAAAAAAAACAAAAATTTATAAAAAAATAGCAAATAATTTTAAAAAAAAAATAAATAAAAATATATCTTTAAATACATATATTTCCTATATATCTAGAGCTAGAAAACAATTTATAAAAATAAAACATCATTTTTTTAAAAAAAAAATAAAAATATTAAAAAAAAAATTTAAATATTTTAAAAAAGAAATAAATAGTATTTTAAAAAATAAAAAAATAAAAAATATATTTTTAAAAATTAAAAAAATAAATAAAAAATTAATTAATATAGATTTATTAATAAAATCATTAAATAAAATAAAAATATATTCAAAAAAAAATAAAGAAATAATAAAAAAAACAATAAAAAAAATCCCAGAATGAAAAAAAGAAACAGAAAAGCTTATAAAAGAACCATGATTTAAATCTAATAAAAAAATAATAAATAAAATTCAAGAAGGAAAAATACTATTCAAAAAATTAAAAAAACTAAAAATAAATCACGAAATATTATTTCATTTAAAAGTAGGAAAAAGAAAATTTAATTTATTCAAAAAAATATCATATCAAAATTTAAAAAATAAAAAAAAAAACACAATAATAATAAATTACAAAAATTATATTCAAAACATATATAATATATTAACTACAAATATAAATTTTAATAATATAAATGAAATAGCATCATTATCATTTTGTTTATCAGCAATATCTGGAAGAAGAATGATAGAAATAATTAAAACTGGTAAATTTAAAATATCTAAAAATAAAGAAAAAATTAAATTTAAAGGTCAAGCAAAAAAAAATAAAAAAGAATATTACATATATATATTAATATTTAGTAATATTTTTTTTATAAAAAAAATAAATGATTTAAGAAATTCAAAAATAATAAAAAATATAATAAATAAAACAAAAAAAAAAAAATATATATCACAAAATCAACAAATAAGTAATTATTTATCACCTCCATTTAATAAATGAGTAAAAACCTTTTTTAAAAATAAAAAAATAACATATAAAGATAGTAGATCAATATATTCATCAATATCATTAAAAAAATGATTCAAAAAAGAAGAAAAATGAAAAAAATATGATGAAGATATGTTTTTATATAAAATTCTTGGACATACAAATATATATAGTCAAATATATTATAAAAAATTTAAAATATTAAATTATTTAGAAAAATGAGAACCAAAAAAACAAAAAAATATAAGATATATAAATTTATGTAATATAGACCAAAAAATACAAGAAAAAATAATAAAAAGAAAAAAAACATATAGAATTCATAATATAACAAAAAATATAATTAAAAAACAACCAAATAAAATTATAAATAACTATATATTAAGAAAATTTGGATTCAATACAATATTAATACAAAAATATATAAAATATATATCAAAATATATATCACAAGAAAAAAAAAATAATAGATATATTTTAAAAAATAAACAAATAAAAAAAATAATATATAAAAATAAATAGTACAATATGAATTATTTAATATAAATTATCAATAAAACAATTGATAAATATCTTAAATAATTCATAAATAGTACTATAAACTAATTATAAACAATTAAATATTTAAACCAAAATCTCCATAATAAATATTTTTATAAAGGAACAACATTTATAGCTGATGGACCTTTTGCGCCATCAGTAATTTCAAATTCAACAGATTGACCTTCTGTTAAAGTTTTAAAACCACTACTTTGAATAGCGGAAAAATGAACAAAAACATCTTTATCGCTATTTAATGGAGTAATAAATCCAAAACCCTTAGATTCATTAAACCATTTAACATTACCTTTTACTCTTGTTGACATTAATATTACCCTTTAAAATAAAATATAATCTTTTAATATATTAACATAAATAAATAAAAATTTAAATAAATATATAAAATATTATTTTATATAATTTATAAAAAATATTTATAAAAAAATTAATCAGGAGTTCCAGTTAATAAACAAACACCAGAAGAAGTCTTAGGAAATGCAATAACATTTTTTATATCTGAAATATCATTTAATAACATAACTATACGATCTAAACCTAAAGCTATACCTAAATGAGGAGGAGTTCCATATTTTAAAGCTTTTAAAAAAAAACCATATTTTTTCTTTTGAACTGATTCACTAATATTAAGAATATTAAAAACTTTTTTTTGAATATTAAAATTATTTATTCTTTTAGATCCACTTCCAATCTCATAACCATTTATAACTAAATCGTAAGAAGAAGAATAAATATCTAAATAATTTAATTTATTTAAATCATTTTCACTAGAAACACAAGGTTTAGTAAAAGGATGATGATACGTATTAATATTTTTATTTTTATCAATATAAAACATAGGAAAATTAATAATTCAAACAGGAGAAATACTATCTTTTTTTTTTAAATTAAAATAATCACCTAAAAAATTTCTTATATCTATAATATCTTTTTCAGAATATTTTTTTTTTAAAATAAAAATTAAAATTAAACTATTTTTTTTAACATTAAATTTTTTTAAAAAATTTAAAACCCAAATATTATCACAAAAATATTTTCCATCAAACTTATAATTATATATACCATTAATTTTAGATATTATTCTTATACATAAATAACAATATACATTTTTTTTCATTAAAAAATCAAATATAAAATCTAAATTTAAATTATCAAAACAATTATCTATTAAAATACTTTTAATAAAACATAATTTAAATTTATTTAAAATATTTTTTTTTAAAAAAATAGAAATATTTTTATTAAATTTTAAAGAATTTCTTAAATCAGGTTTATCAGTACCATATAAATCAATAGAATCATTATAATTTAATAATGGAAAATTTAAATTAATACATTTTTTTTTAAAATTAAATCATAAATCACAAATTAATTTTTCAATAAAAAAACGAATATCTTTAAAATCAAAAAAAGACAATTCTACATCAATTTGAGTAAACTCAGATTGTCTATCAATTCTTAAATCTTCATCTCTAAAACATTTAACTATTTGATAATATTTATTTATTCCTGACATCATTAATAATTGTTTAAAAATTTGAGGAGATTGAGGTAAAGAATAAAACTTATTATTATAAATTCTACTAAGAACAATATAATCATTAGCTCCTTCAGGAAAAGATTTAGATAAAAACGGAGTTTCTATATCTAAAAAACCAAACTTATTAAAAAATTTATGAATAAAAAACTTAATATCAGATTTATTTTTAAATATATTTAAAACTTCTGGTTTTCTTAAATCTAAATAACGATATTTATATTTAATTAAACTAGAATTATAACTAAACATATCTAAAGGTAAAGATTTAGAATAATTAAATATCTTAATACTACTTAAAACAATTTCTATATCTTTATCATTTTTATTACCTCTAATATATTTTTTTTTAATAATTCCTTTAATTCCTATACAAGATTCTATATTTAAAGACATAGATCAATTTCACAACTTATTATTATTTTTTTTTACTAAAACTTGTATATATCCAGTACAATCTTTTAAAATAATAAAAATTAAATATTTTAAAATACGTATATTACTAACCCAACCATATAATTTAACAACTTTATTTATATCATTAATAGATAAATCATTACAATATTTACGCATATATTTAAAAAAATTAATATAATTAATTAAAATATAATGTATTATACATATAATAATAAATAATAAACAATATAAAAAAAAATAAAATGGATATAATAAAAATAATAGAAAAAAATATTAAAAAAACTTTAAAATTAATAAATATAAAAAAAAAATATAATTATAAAATATATAATAATAAAAAATTTGGAGATTATCAAATAAATGGAATAATAAACATAGCAAAAAAAGAAAAAATAGATATAAAATATTTAACAAAATTAATAAATAAAAATATAAAATTAAATAAAATAGTTAAAAAAACAAAAATAATAAAACAAGGTTTTATAAATATATATATAAAAAAAAAAATATTTATAAACATAATAGATAAACAATCATATAAAAAAAATTTTGGTATAAAAAAAAAAAAAAAAAAAAAAATAATTATAGATTATTCATCTCCAAATATAGCAAAATCAATGCATATAGGTCACTTAAGATCAACAATAATAGGAGATAGTATAGCTAATATATTAAATTTTTTAGGATATAAAGTAATAAGAATAAATCATATAGGAGATTGAGGAACACAATTTGGAATTATAATAACATGAATAAAAAAAAATAAATTAGAAAAAAAAATTAAAAAAATAAGTTTTTTAGAAAAAATATATAAAAAAGCACAAATAGAATTTAATAAAAAAAAAGATTTTTATAAAAAATGCCAATATAATGTAGTACAATTACAAAAAAATAATCCTAAAATAATTAAAATATGAAAAAAAATAACTAATATAACTATATTAGAAAATCAAAAAATATATAAATATCTAAAAATAAAATTATATAAAAAAAATATATTTGGAGAAAGTTTTTATAAAAAAATGATACCAAATATAATAAAAGATCTAAAAAAAAAAAAAATAGCAAAAAAAAATAATAATGCAATAATAATAAATATAAATAAAAAAAAAAATATATCTCCATTAATAATAAAAAAAAAAGATGGAGCATATTTATATGCAACTACAGATATAACATGTATAAAATATAGATATGAATCATATAAACCAAAAAAAATAATATATGTAATAGATTCTAGACAAAAAGAATACATTAAAAAAATATTTTTTGTTGCAAAAAAATCAAATTATGTTTCAAAAAAAACAAAATTAATACATTGCGATTTTGGAACTATATTAAATAAATCAGGAAAACCATTTAAAACAAGAAATGGTAAAAATATAAAAATAAAAAAAATAATAAAAAAAATATTTAAAGAAGCAAAAAAAAAAATAAATAAAAAATATAAAAAAAAATATAGTAAATCACAAATAAATAATATATCAAAAAAAATAACTATAAGTGCAATAAAATATATGGATTTATCAAGAAATAGAATTAAAAATTATATTTTTAATATAAAATATATATTATCATTTAATAATAATACAGGACCATATATACAATATGCATATACAAGAATAATATCTCTTTTAAAAAAAAATAATAAAACAATAAGCTATTGTAATAAAAATATTAAAATAAAAAAAATAAATAAATTAGAATTAAATATAATAAAAAATATATATAATTTAAAACAAATAATAAATGAATCATCAACTAATAATAATCCACATATAATATGTAATTTTTTATATAAAATAACAAACTATTTTTCTAAATTTTATGAAAAAGAAAAAATATATTCTATAAAAAATAAAGATATAAAAAATAGTAAATTAAAAATAATATCAATAATAGGAAAAACAATTAAAATATGTTTATCATTACTAGGAATACCTGTATTAAGAAAAATGTAAAAAATTATTTTTTTTGTCCAGCAATAAAACAATAACTATTTATACAACTTTTATATAAAAAAATATTAGTATATTTTTCTTTAAACTTTTTTATAATATATTTTCTATTAAATATAGAATATTCTAAAATTAATCAACCATTTTTATATAAATAATTATATGAATTATCTATTATATATAATAGATCTCTTATACCACTAAATTTAGAATATAAAGAATAATAAGATTCATATCTTAAATTATTATTACAAGAATTATAAATAATATTTTTATTAATATAAGGAGGATTACTAATAATTAAATTAAAACTTTTATTTATATTAGAAAATCAGTTACTTTTAAAAAAAAAAACATTATTTAAATTCATTTTTAAAGAATTATAAATAGATAATTTTAAAGCAAAAATATTTATATCAACACCAAAAACTTTTATATTATTAAATTTATTAGCTAAAGATAAAGCTATAACTCCACAACCAGTACCCAAATCTAAAACTTCATAATAATTATTTTTATTTAATAAATTTATAGTATATTTTACCATTATTTCAGTATCAAATCTAGGAATAAAAACATCATAATAAATTTTATATTTAACAGAAAGAAAATAACATCTATTAAACAAATAACATAATGGAAAACCTCTTAATCTATTAATAAAAAAAAAATTTAACATTTCTAATTCTTTTTCATTTAATAAATAATCTTTATTTAATATAATTCAATGATATGTTTTTTTTAAAACAAATTTTATAATAAATATAGATTCATTATATATATATTTATTTTTATAAATATATAAAAAAACTTTATTTAATCATTTTGATATTTTCATAATTAAATTTTTTTAATAAAGGTTCTATTAACAAATATAATTTACCATTTAAAATCTCATATAAAGAATGAATAGTTAAATTTATTCTATGATCAGTAATTCTATTTTGAATAAAATTATATGTTCTATTTCTATCTCCCCTAAAACCAGTACCTAATAATTTTTTTTTGTTATTATATTCTCTTTTTTTTACTTTATATAATTCAAAATTATATATTCTAGCTTTCAAAACATCTAAAGCTCTAGATTTATTTTTATGTTGTGATCTTTCTTGTTGACATTCAACAACTATTCCAGTAGGAATATGTGTTAACCTAATAGCAGAATTAGTAGTATTAACATGTTGACCTCCAGATCCAGATGATCTAAATGTATCAATTTTTATATCCTTATTTTTTATAATAGGTAAATCTTTTTTAGGAACATCAGGAATAACAGCAACTAAACAAGTAGAAGTATGAACTCTTCCTTGAGATTCAGTAATAGGAATACGTTGAACTCTATGACCACCAGATTCAAATTTTAAATTTCCATAAACATTAAAACCAATTATTTTAAAAAGTATTTCCTTATATCCATTAGAATAATTTTCATTAACATTAATTAACTTTATTTTTCAATTCATATATTCAGCATATTTACTATACATTCTAAATAAATCTAAAACAAATAATGAAGCTTCATTTCCTCCAGTTCCAGCATGTATTTCTAAATATGCATTTAATTTATTTAAATCATTATTTTTATTTAAATATAAAAAATATTTATTTAATTTATTAGTATAATAAATAATTAATTTATTTAATTTAAATATTTCTTCTTTAGCTAAACTTTTAAATTCTTTATCTAAATATAATAATTTAGCAAAATTTAACTCTTTATTATATTTAATTAAATTATTATAATATTTATTTATTTTATATAATTTTTTATATTCACGATTTAATAAAATATAATCTTTATTATTATAAAATGAAATATTATTTAATTTAACACTAATTTTGTATAATTTTTTTTTTATTAAATTAATATCAATATCATTAATATCTATCATAATATTTAAATATTAAATTAATAATAAATATAATTCTATATAATAAAAAAAAATAAATAAAATAATAATAATAATTAATAACTATGTGTATAAAAATAATAATAGGTATAGGAAATAATAAAAAAGAACTAATTAATACAAGACACAATGTTGGAATATGATTAATAAACAAAATAATAAATAAAAAATATAATAAAAATATAAAATTTGGAAAAATATATCATATATATATAAATAAAAAAAAAATATATTTATATACTCCATCATCATATATAAATGAATGTGGAAAAAAAATAAAAAAAATAAAAAAAAAATTAAAAATAAAAAACAAAGAAATATTAATTATTCATGATGAAATAAATTTAAAACCAGGAAATGTAAAAATAAAAAATAATTTTGCAAACAAAAGTACACATAACGGAATAAAAAATATACTTTTTAACTTAAAAAAAAATAATTTTTACCAATTAAGAATTGGAATCGGATATCCAAAAAAAAAATATAAATTAAAAAATTTTGTATTATCAAAACCAAATAAAAAAGAAAAAAAATTAATATATAATTCTATAAAAAAATCTATAAAATATATAAAATTATGAATAAAAAATAAAGACTTTAAAAATATACAAAATAAACTAAATTTAAAAAAAATAAAATATTAAAATGAAAAAAATAAATAATATAAAAAAAATAATAAAAAAATATTCTAAAATACCAAATTTTATAATAAAAAAAAAAAAAAATAATATTAATATAATAGGAAGAATAATAAATAAAAGAAATATGAAAAAAAGTATATTTTTAAATATACAAGATATAGAAGGTAATATACAAATATTTATAAAAAAAAATAAAAATCAAGAAAAATATAAAAAAATAAAAATAGGAGATATAATATATACAAAAGGAAAATTATTTAAAACAAAAACCAAAGAATTAACAATAAATTGTAAAAAAATAAAAATATTAACAAAAACAAAAAAATATTGACCAGATAAATTTAATAAAATTAAAAAAAAAGAAACAAAATATAGACAAAGATATTTAGATTTAATAATAAATAAAAAATCAAGACAAATATTTATAAAAAGAATTAAAATAATAAATTTAATAAGAAAATATTTAAATAACAAAAAATTTTTAGAAGTAGAAACACCAATGTTACATATAATACCAGGAGGAGCATCAGCAAAACCTTTTACAACATACCATGGTAAATTTAAAAAAAATATGTATTTACGTATTGCTCCAGAAATATTTTTAAAAAAATTAATTATAGGAGGATTTAATAAAATATTTGAACTAAATAGAAATTTTAGAAATGAAGGAATATCAAGAAAACATAACCCAGAATTTACAATGATAGAAATATATAAAACATATGAAAATTATAAATATATGATGAAATTAACAGAAAATATAATATCATATATAATAAATTCATTATTTAAAAATAATATATTATTAAAAAAAAAAATAAATATAAAAAACCCATATAAAATAATAACATTAAAAAAATCAATATATAAATATTCTAAATTATTTAATAAATTAGAAGATTTAAATAATAAAAATAAAATAATAAAAATTGCAAAAAAAATAAATATAAATATAAAAAAAAATAATACAATAAGTAAAATTTTAATAAAAATATTTGAAAATACAACAGAAAAAAAATTAATAAAACCAACATTTATAACAGAATATCCATCAGATATATCATATTTATCAAAAAAAAATATAAAAAATAAAAAAATAGCAGATAGATTTGAATTATTTATAAATGGACATGAAATAGCAAATGGATTTTCAGAACTTAATAATTATAAAGAACAAAAAAAAAACTTTAAAAAACAATTAGAAAATAAAAAAAAAAAAATATATGATAAAGAATATATAAATGCATTAAAATATGGATTGCCACCAACAGCTGGAGTTGGAATAGGTATAGATAGATTAGTTATGATAATAACTAAAAGTAAATCTATAAAAGATGTTATATTATTTCCATCAATAAAATAAAAAAACAAATATATATAATTAAAATAAAATTATGAATATAAAATGTGGAATAATTGGATTACCAAATGTTGGAAAATCTACTTTATTTAATTTTATAACAAATAGTAAAGTAAAAAATAAAAATTTTCCATTTTGTACAATATTACCAAATTATAAAAACATTGAAATACAAAATAAAAAAACAATAGAAATATCTAAAATAAGCAAAAGCAAAAAAATAACTTTTCCAAAAATAGAATATATAGATATAGCAGGTTTAATAAAAAATGCATCTAAAGGATTAGGTTTAGGTAATATATTTTTAAAAGACATAAAAAAAGCAAATATATTAATTCAAGTAATAAGAGTATTTGAAGATAAAAATATAACAAATACAAATAAAAAAATAGACCCAATAAATGAAATTAATATTATAGAAGATGAACTTATATTATCTGATATAGAAATATTAGAAAAATATAAAAAAAAAAATATAGAACATAAAAACTTAATTAATAAATATATAGAATATTTAGAAAAAAAAAAAATATTTAATAAAAAATTAATAAATAAAAATGAAAAAAATTTTTTTAAAAAAATAAATTTACTTACATTAAAAAAAAAAATATATTTTTTTAATATTGATAATTATAATAAAAATAAAAAAAATATTAAAAAAATAAAAAAATTTATAAAAAAAAAAAAAAATAAAATAATATATAAAAATATAAAAAAATTATATAAAGAAAAAAATAATATAAAAAAAAAAAAAATAATATACAAAATACAAAAAAAAATAATAAAATCATTAAATTTAATAACATTTTTTTCAACAAATAAAAAAGAAACTAAATCATTTATATTAAAAAATAATATAAATATATTATATGCAGCTAAATTAATACATAGTGATTTTAAAAATAAATTTATAAGATCTATTGTTATAAATTATAAAAAATTTATAAAATATAATGGATGAAATAATTCAAAAAAAAAAGGAAAAACAAAAATAGTAGGTAAAAATTATATTATAAAAAATAATGATATAATTCATATCTTAATAAATAATTAAATATTAATTTAAAGGATAAATAATAATGATATTCAAACAACCGAAAAATTTGTATTTTATATTTATATTAGAATTATTTGAAAGATTTAGTTTTTATGGATTACAAACTATACTAATGATATATTTAGTAAAAAAAATGTCATTATCAGAAATAGATGCAATTAATATATTTTCATCATTTAATGCAATAATGTATGGTTTAGTTTTTATAGGTGGATGATTAGGAAATAAAGTAATAGGTTCTAAAAGAGTACTAGAATTAGGAATATATATATTAATTATAGGATATACTATAATATTTTTAAAACATTATAACATTAAATGAATATATTTAGGATTATCAATAATATCAATAGGAAATTGTTTATTTAAACCAAATCCATCAATAATAATATCAGATATATATAAAAAAAATAAAAAATATACACCAGATTCTGGATTTACAATATATTATATGGCTGTAAATATAGGTTCATTAATATCAATTATATTAATTCCATGAATAGCACATAAATATAGTTGAAATATAGCATTTTTAATTCCAGTAATTGGTTTAATTGCATCTCTGATAACATTTAAATTATTAAAAAAAAAAATAAAAAAATACGGATCAAAAACAGATTTTTATCCAATAAATAAAATTTATTTATTATTATTAATAATAATGATTTTTGCATCTTCATTAATGAATTATTTAATTATACAAAATATAAATATAGCAAATAATATAATAAATATAATAATAATATTAACTGTTATTGTATTTATTAAAGAAATATTCTTTTTAAAAAAAAAAGAAAAAAAAAGAATGATAGTAGCCATAATATTAATAATAGAAGCTATAATATATTTTGTTTTATATAATCAAATGCCAACATCATTAAATTTTTTTGCTATAAAAAATATAACACCAAAAATATTAGGAATAAATATAAATCCAGAACAATTTCAAGCTCTTAATCCATTTTGGATAATAATATTTAGCCCTATATTATCATATATATATAATAAATTAGGAAAAAAAATATCTATAACATTTAAATTTGCAATAGGAATGATATTATGCTCAATATCATTTTTAATAATACCATGAGGTATATATCTAGAATATAATAAAACAGGTATAGTATCACCTTATTGATTAATAATAAGTTATGCTCTACAAAGTATAGGAGAATTAATGATTTCAGGATTAGGTTTATCAATGATTACACAACTTGTTCCTGATAAATTAACTGGATTAGCTATAGGTTCATGATTCTTAACAACATCAATTTCATCTATAATATCTGGAAAAATAGCAAATATAACATCAGTTACAAAAGAAATGCATATAAATACATTACAATCTTTAGATATATATTTTTATAGTTTCTTAAAAATTGGAATATATAGTTGTATAATTTCTTTAATAATGTTAATTTTATCTCCAATATTAGATTATATAATAAAAGATAATAATTAATTTTAAATAAAATTAGGAAATAAAAATGAATATAGCTATAATAATATGTATGCATGGAAAACTTGGAATAGAAATGCTAAAAACAACAGAATTAATAATAGGAAAAAAAAAAAATATAAAAGCAATAGAATTTTTAACCGGAGAAAATACAGAACACTTAATAAAAAAATATAAAAAAGAAATAAAAAAATTAAATATAAAAAATGGAATAATATTTTTTGTAGATATAATGGGAGGAAGTCCTTTTAATGCAGCAAATAAATTTTTATATAATAAAAAAATTAAAAGCGATATAATATCAGGAACAAATATATCTATGTTACTAGAAACAATAATGTCTGCAAATGATAAAATATCATTTGAATCATTAATAAATAAAATAATAAATACAGGAAAAAATAATATAAACAATATAAATAAATATAATAATATTATAAAAAAAACTAAAAAAAATAAAATAAAAAATAAAAAAATAAATAAAAATATGAAAATAATAATAACAAGAATTGATGATAGATTAATACATGGACAAGTTACTACAGGATGAAGTAAAGAATATCAAATATCAAAAATAATAGTAATAAATGATGATATATATAAAGATAAAATAAGATCAAAATTACTAAAACAAGTATCACCTCCAAATATAACTTCTCATGTTGTAAATATAAATAAATTTATAAAAGTATATAATAATCCTAAATATTATAAAGAAAAAGTTCTTCTTTTATTTACAAATCCAACAGATATAATTAGAATTATAAAAAAAGGTGTAAAAATAAAATCTATAAATATAGGAGGAATGTCATATAAAAAAAATAAAATACAAATTACTGAAGCTATATCAGTAAATAAAAAAGATATAAAATCATTTTATGAATTAAATAAAATGAATATAGAATTAGAAATTAGAAAAGTACCAAATGATAAAAAAATAGATCTTTTAAGTATATTAAACAAAATTTAATTTTTCCATTTAAAGAGGTTAAAATGGAATTTTCATTCCATCAAATTTTATTAACACTTATAATAGGTTCTTTAATAGGTGTAGAATCTATATTAGATGAATTTCAATTACATCGTCCTTTAATATGTTGCACTATAGTAGGTATGATATTAGGAGATATAACAAAAGGTATATCAATAGGAGGATCACTTGAATTAATATCTTTAGGATGAATGAATATAGGAGCAGCAGTAGCTCCAGATACAGCTTTAGCATCTATAATATCAACTATATTAGTTATAAATGGTAAACAAAATACTGGTGCAGGAATAGCATTAGCAATTCCTTTAGCTGCTGCAGGACAAATATTAACAATAATAGTTCGTAGTATTACTATAGGATTTCAACACTGAGCTGATAAAATAGCAGAAAAAACACAAAACACATTTCATATATCATGTATACATATATATGCTTTAATGTTACAAGCTATGAGAATTGCAATACCAGCCGTAATAGTTAATATATCTGTAGGAACAACATTAATTAAAAACATATTAAATTCAATTCCATTATTTATAACAGAAGGTTTAAATATTGCTGGAGGTATAGTTGTTGTTGTTGGTTATGCTATGGTTATTAATATGATGCAAACAAATTATTTAATGCCTTTTTTTTTCTTAGGTTTTATAATAGCTGCATTTACACAATTTAATTTAGTAGCATTAGGAATAATGGGAACAATATTATCCATACTATATATACAATTATCACCTAAATATAGTAATTACAATAAAATAAAAAAAACAGTCAAAGATGACGAATTAGATTAAATTATATTTGGTAAATGATAATGAAAAATAAAAAAATAAATTCAACTGATTTAAGTAAAGTTTTTTTACGTAGTACTTTTTTACAAGGATCATGAAATTTTGAAAGAATGCAAGCATTAGGATTCTGTTTTTCAATAATTCCAATAATAGATAAACTCTATAATGATAATCCTAAAGAAAAAAAAAAAGCTTTAAAAAGACATCTAGAATTTTTTAATACACAACCATATATGGTTGCTCCTATATTAGGAGTAATAATAGCCATGGAAGAAAAAAGAGCTAATGGAATTAAAATTAATAGTAGCACAATAAATAGTATTAAAATAGGATTAATGGGACCTTTAGCTGGAATAGGAGATCCTATATTTTGAGGAACTATAAGACCTATATTATCAGCTTTAGGAGCTAGTTTTGCTATAACAGGTAATATAATAGGACCTATAATATTTTTTATATCATTTAATATTATTAGATTATTAACTTTATATTATGGACTATATTACGGTTACAAAAAAGGAATAAAAATTGTACAAGATATAGGAAATAATTTAATACAAAAATTAACAGAAGGATCATCAATATTAGGATTATTTATAATGGGAGTTTTAGTAAATAAATGAACAAAAATAAATATTCCTGTAATAATTTCTAAAATACAATATTATCAAAATAAAATAATACAAGAAATAACAGTACAAGATATACTAGATCAACTTCTTCCTGGATTATTTCCATTATTATTAACATTAACTTGTATGTGATTATTAAATAAAAAAATTAATCCATTAATGATAATGATAGGATTATTTATTTTTAGTATATTTGGAAAATATTTTAATTTATTAAGTAACTAAAATATTCTAAAAATAAAATAATAAATAATTATTAAATTTTATTAAAAAAATTTAATAATTTAATTTAAAATTAAATTTACATAAATACCCATAAATTAATATGGGTATTTGTATTTTTTTAAAAAAATTAATATTTATCTTAATAAACCCCATTTTATTATAACAAATTTAAAATTTATATATTATTAAATAATTAAAAATTAATATATATAAATATATTATTTATAAAATATAAAATTATTAATAATAAATCTTATAAAAAAAAAATGAAAAATAAAATATATAACAATATAAAAAATATAAAAATAGAAGATGAACTAAAAAAATCTTATTTAGATTATGCAATGTCAGTAATAATAGGAAGAGCATTACCAGATGTTAGAGATGGACTAAAACCAGTACACAGAAGAATATTATATTCTATGTATATATTAAAAAATTTTTATAACAAACAATATAAAAAATCCGCTAGAATAGTTGGAGATGTAATAGGAAAATACCATCCTCATGGAGATAATGCTGTATATGAAACAATAGTAAGAATGGCACAAAATTTTTCATTAAGATATCCATTAATAGATGGACAAGGAAATTTTGGATCAATAGATGGAGATTCAGCTGCAGCAATGAGATATACCGAAATTAAAATGTCTAAAATATCTCAAGAATTTCTAAAAGATATAGATAAAAATACAGTTAAATTTATAAAAAACTACGATAATACAGAAAAAATACCAGAAATTTTACCAACAAAAATACCAAATATATTAATAAATGGATGCACTGGTATTGCTGTAGGAATGGCTACAAATATACCACCACATAATATTACAGAAATAATAAATACCATACTAATATTTTTAAAAAACAAAAAAATAACAACAAAAAAATTAATGAATTATATAAAAGGACCAGATTTTCCTACAGGAGGTATAATAGAAAATACAAATGGAATATATAATGCATACAAAACTGGAAAAGGTTTAATAAAAATTAAAGCAAAAATAAAAAAAGAAATAAATAAAAAAAAAAATAAAAAATATATAATAATATATGAATTACCATACCAAATAAATAAAAGTAAAATAATAAAAAAAATAGTAGAATTAACCAAAAACAAAAAAATAGAAGGAATTTCAAATATAAGAGATGAATCAAATAAAGATGGAATAAGAGTAGTTATAAAAGTAAAAAAAAATATAAAAAGAAATCAAATAATAAAAAAACTTTATTATTTTACAAATCTAGAAATATCATATGGAATAAATATAGTAGCTTTATATAAAAAAAAAGCAAAAACTTTAAATTTAAAAAAAATTATAAATATATTTATAAAATATAGAAAAACATTAATAATAAATAAAACATTATTTAAACTTAAAAAAAATAAAAAAAAATTACATATATATAAAGGATTAATAATAACTTTAACAAATATAAATAAAATAATTAAAATAATAAAAAATTCAGAAAATACAAATATAATAAAAAATGAACTAAAAAAATATAAATGAAAAATAAATAAAGAAAAAAATATAAAAAATAATTACCATAAAATGAGTGAAAAACAAATAAATTCTATATTAAAACTAAATTTAGGACAACTAACAAAAATAGAAAAAAATAAAATAAAAAAAAAATACATAAATATAAAAGAAAAAATAATAATATTAAAAAAAATATTAACAGATAAAAATACATTAATAAACATAATAAAAAATGAATTAATTAAAATAAAAAAAAAATTTGGAGATAAAAGATTAACAATAATAAATACAAAAAAAAAAAATAATACAAAAAAAAAAATTAAAATAAAAGATTTAATAACAAAAATAAAAATTATTATAATAATAACTAAATTTGGATATATTAGTTATAAAAAAATTAATAAATTAAAAATATATCATAAAGGAACTAAAGGTAAAAAAATAAAAAAAATAAAAAAAAATGATTGTATAAATAATATATTAATATCAAATACTCATAAAAAAATTCTTTTATTTTCAAATAAAGGAAAATGTTTTGAAATAAAAACATATATACTACCATATATAAAAAAAAAATATATTGGTAAACCAATAATAAATTTTATTAATATTAAAAAAAATGAAAAAATAACTTACATATTAGAAAAAAAAAAAATAAATAAATTTAAATATATAATAATAACTACAAAATTAGGAACAATAAAAAAAATAAAAACTAAAAAAATAAAACTAAAAAATAAAAAAGGATTA
The DNA here is from genome assembly GCA_036689375.1 of Candidatus Stammera capleta. Taxonomy (GTDB): domain Bacteria; phylum Pseudomonadota; class Gammaproteobacteria; order Enterobacterales; family Enterobacteriaceae; genus Stammera; species Stammera capleta_AQ. Next base: position 148,639 of record CP144808.1, read on the forward strand.
AATATAATAAAATTAAAAAAAAATGATAAAATAATAAGCGTAAATTATATAAATGAAAAAGAAGAAATTATGCTATTTACAAAACTAGGAAAAACAAATAAATTTAAGGAAAAAAATATAAGAGAAACAAATAGAAACTCATATGGAGTTAAAGGAATAAAATTAAATATAAAAGATAAATTAATATCATGTATAACAATAAAAAAAAAAGATTATTTTTCTAAAAAAATATTAACAATAAGTGAAAATGGATATGGAAAAAAAATAAATATAAATGAATTTAATTTAAAAAAAAGAAACACAAAAGGAATAATTTTTTCAAAAATAAATAAAAAAAATGGAAATATAGTTAAAGTTATTAAAATAAATAACAAAAAAAGTCAAATTATAATTATAACTAATAAAGGAAATTTTATACGTATAAAATCAAAAGAAATAAAAACATTAAAAAGAAATACTAAAGGAATAATATTAATGAGAATAAATAAAAAAAAAAATGAAAAAATAAATTGTATTAAAAAAATAGAATAAATTTATTTAAATGCTTTATTTATTTTTTTATAAAACATGAACAGAAGCTGTATTACTAGTACCATATGAAACAAGAGCTCCAGATACCATAACTACAATATCTCCAACTTTTGCATATCCAGTAGAAATAGATAAATCTTTACCAACACGATAAAAATCATCTGTAGAATTAATAGAATCAACAACCATAGGAATTACACCTTTACTTAAAAGTAATTGATTAGCAATTTTACTAGTTTTAGTTAAAGCTAAAATTAAAGATTTTGGAAAATATTTTCTAATAAACTTAGCAGATCTTCCAGTTCTTGTAAAAACTAATATTAATGGAGAATTTAATTTTCTTGATATATCAACAGAACTCTTACATACAGCTTCACTTATAGGTATATTAATATCATCATAATAAGAAAAATTATAATCCATAGTATTATCTGTTCTTTCACATATATTATTCATTATTTTTACAGCTTCAATAGGATATTTTCCTTTAGCACTTTCTCCAGAAAGCATAACAGCATCAGTACCATCTAATATAGCATTAGCAACATCTCCTGCTTCAGCTCTAGTTGGTCTAGGATTAATAATCATAGATTCTAACATCTGAGTAGCTGTAATAACAACTTTTCTTGAAAAATTACATTTTTTTATCATCATTTTTTGAGCAAAAATAACATCTTCAACAGGTATCTCAACTCCCAAATCACCACGAGCAACCATAATACCATCAGAAATATTTAATATTTGATCAAAATTTTTAAGACCTTCTCTATTTTCTATTTTAGATATTATTTGAATATTACTACCACCATTTTTATCTAAAAAATTTCTTATTTCTAAAATATCAGAACTTTTTCTAATAAAAGAAGCTGCAATAAAATCAACATTATGTTTACAACCAAATATTAAATCTTCTTTATCTTTTTTAGATAAAGCTGGTAAATTAACTTGAATATTTGGTAAATTAATTCCCTTATTTTCACCTAACAAACCACTATTATTAACTCTACATATTATTTTTTTTTCATCAGTTTTGTTAATAACTTTCATTGAAATTAAACCATCATCTACTAAAATAGTATCACCTATACTTAAATCATAAAAAAAATTCTTATATGAAACTCCAACAATTTTATTATTACCAATAACATTTTTATCATAAATAAAACTAAATAATTGATTTTTATTTAAAAAAACATCTTTAGAATTTTCTAATACAGATGTTCGTATTTCTGGACCTTTAGTATCTAAAATTATAGCAATATTTTTATTAGATTTTTTAGAAGCTATTTTTAAATTTTTAATATAATTTTCATGATCAAAATAACTACCATGAGAAAAATTTAATCTAGCTACATCCATACCAGATTTAATTAAATTAAATAAAATATTTATATTACTAATACTAGGACCTAGTGTACAAACTATTTTTGTTTTTTTCATATATATTATATCAATAAATTAAATTAAATAATATGCGTTCTAGTGGAATCGAACCACTAACTTCCATCACGTCAAAATGGCACTCTACCGTTGAGTTAAGAACGCAAAAAAAAAAAAATAATAAATTAAATATATAATACATATTATAATAATTATATAAAAAATTAAATAGTATATTTATATAATATAATATATCTTTAATAAAAAAAAAAATAATAAAATGAAAAATAATATAATAAAAGAATTAAAAAATAGAAATCTAATAAATCAAATTTCAAATGAAAAAAAAATAATAAAAGAATTAAAAAAAAATAAAACATATATATATTGTGGATTCGATCCAACTTATGAAAGTTTACATATAGGACATCTTATACCATTAATAACACTTAAAAGATTTAAAAAATTTGGACATAAAATAATAATTTTAATAGGAAATTTTACTGCAACAATAGGAGATCCTAGTTTTAAAAAAAAAAAAAGAAAAAATAATTCAATAAAAAATATAAACAAATTTAGTAATAAAATTAAAAAACAAATTAAAAAAATAATATCCAATAATATATATATATTAAAAAATAATAAATGATTTAATAAAATGAAAATAAATTTTTTTCTAAAAGATTTAGGAGAAAATTTTATTTTAAATCAAATGATAAATAAAGAATTTCTAAAAAAAAGAAATTTAAAAAATAAAAATGGAATTAATTTTTCAGAACTTAGTTATACAATATTACAAAGTTATGATTTCTTATATTTATTTAATAAAAAAAAAACAAAAATCCAAATAGGAGGATCTGATCAATGAGGTAATATAATATCTGGAATAAATTTAATAAAAAAAAAAAATAAAAAAGAATCTTATGGAATAACATTACCATTAATGATAGGAAAAAACGGTATTAAATTAAGTAAAACAAAATCAAATAATATTTGATTAGATGAAAAAAAAACAACACCATATGAGTTTTATCAATTCTGGTTAAATATTCCAGATGAATATACTCATATATATCTTAAACAACTAACATTTTTAGATATAAAAAAAATAAATTTTATAATAAAAAATAAAAATATAAATGAATCAAAAAAAATACTAGCTAAAAATATAACTAAATTAATATATGGAAAAAAAAATACAAAAGATATAATTTTTGCTACAAATTTTTTTTTTAAAAAAAAAATAAAAATAAAAAAAAAAGATTTAGAAAAATTATTTAAAATAAAAATACCAAAAATAAATATTTCTAATAAAATTAAAAAATTAAAAAATATATTAATTCTACTAAAAATAACAAAAACAAAATCACAATCTCATAATATTATATATAGTAAATCAATAACTATAAATAACAAAAAAATAAAAAATACAAATTATGAAATAGAAAAAAAAGATAAATTATTTAATAAATTTACAATAATAAAAAAAGGAAAAAAAAATTTCTACTTAATAAAATGAATAAATTAAAAATAAACTTCTGAAATTATATTTTTTTTTAAAATATTAAATTTTTTATTCAATAAAAAAAAAACATCTATAAACATTTTAGAAGAACCACAAATCATAAAACGATTATTATTATTTATAATAATATTAAATTTATTGCATATAAAATAATATAAATTTATATTTGATACCCTTCCATAATAAAAAGGTAATTTTATATATTCAAAAAAATTACTTACTGATATAATAAAATTAAAAATATTATTATTATATATTCTTTGTAACATTAATAAAACATTTAAATAATGAAAATTATTTAAATGTTTTATACCTCATAATAAAAAAATATTTTTAACATTTTTCTTAATATAAGAAATATATGTTTTTAAAATAGATAAAAAAGAACTAATACCAGTTCCATTGCAAATCATTCATAATGTTTCTATATTTTTATTCTTTAATATATTAAATATAGTAAATTTTCCATATGATAATTTTGATATATATATATTACTATTAATATTTAAATTATATAATTTATTACTTAAATAACCATTTTTAATTCTAGAAATATAAAATTCCAAAAATTTATCATAAGGAGAATTAACTAAAGAATAAAATCTATAAATATAATCATTTTTATATTTTAATGCTAATTTAATAAATTGCCCTCCTATAAAAAAATTTAATTTATTTTTTAAATATATATTAAAATAAATATCATCATATTTAAAAATATATATTAATTTTAATTTTATAAAATTCAAATTTTTCATAAAAATTTAATATTATTTTTTTAAAAATTTAGATTTTAAATATTTACCATAAATAATTTTTTTAAAATTATCTTCTATTCTAATTAATCTATTATATTTAGAAAGTCTATCAGATCTACTAACTGAACCAGTTTTAATTTGACTAGAATAAACACCTACAGATAAATCCGCAATAAAAGTATCTTCCGTTTCTCCTGATCTATGAGAAATAATAACAGAATAATTATTTTCTTTAGATAACTTAATAGCTTCTAAAGTTTCAGTTAAAGTTCCTATTTGATTTAATTTAATTAAAACAGAATTAGCTACATTTAAATTTATACCTTTTTTTATTAAATCCACATTAGTTACAAATAAATCATCACCAACTATTTGAATTTTATTTCCTAAAGAACTAGTTAAATAAGAATAACCATCTCAATCACTTTCACTTAATGGATCTTCTATAGAAATTATAGAATATTTATTAATTAATTTTTTAAAAAAATCAGTTAACTCATAAAATGTAAAATACTTATTTTCAAAAAAATATAATTTTTTTGTTTTATCATAAAATTCAGACGCAGCACAATCTAAAGATATAAAAATATCTTTTCCTAAAATATAACCTGATTTATCTATAGATTCACTTATTAATGATAATGCTTCTTCATTAGAAGATAAATCAGGTGCATATCCACCTTCATCTCCTACTGAAATTCTTTTATTTTTAGATTTTAATATTTTACCTAAATTATGAAAAATTTCACAACACATTCTTATAGAATGTCTAAAACTATTAGCATTTACAGGAATTATCATAAATTCTTGTATATCAATATTATTATCAGAATGACAACCACCATTTATTATATTAATCATAGGAGTTGGCATACAAAATTTTTTATTATTTACAAGTTTAGAAATATAATCATATAAAGGTATATTTAAATATTTAGATGCAGCTCTAGAAACAGCTAATGAAACTGCTAATATAGAATTAGCTCCTAATTTAGATTTATTTTTTGTACCATCAAAATCAATCATAATATTATCAATATTTTTTTGATCTAAAACATCTAAACCAATAATTTCTTTAGAAATAATATTATTTATAATAAATACAGATTTTAAAACACCTTTACCTAAATAACGTTTTAAATCATTATCACGTAACTCTAAAGCTTCATTAGACCCTGTTGAAGCACCAGATGGAACAATTGCTCTTCCATATATACCATTATCTAAATAAACTTCAGCTTCTACAGTTGGATAACCTCTTGAATCAATAACTTCTCTACCTATAATTTTTTTAATTTTATTCATAAATAACCTATCAAAAATAATTAATAATTATAAATATAATTATTAATATATTTATATTATCTAAATAAATATAAATAAATTTAATATAAAAAACAAATTAAAACTTAAATATATATATAAATTTTTAAATATTATAAATATTAAATATAAAATTAAAATATTTTATATTAAAAAATAAAATATTTTTTTAAAAATATAATTATTATTTATATAATTTTAATTATTAATACTAATTAATTTAATTATTAAATTTATTTATTATCTTTAAATAAAATATTTTTTTATAAATATTTTTTATAAATATATTAATTTAATTTAAAATCAATAAAAATATGTTAAAATATATACGTGGGGTAGAGCAGTGGTAGCTCGTCGGGCTCATAACCCGAAGGTCGTTGGTTCAAATCCAACCCCCACAATTTAATTTTATTTAAATAAACTATATATATTATACAATATATATATAATAATTAATCCTCTTAAAAAACCAAAAAAAATACCAAAAATCTTATCTAATATAAAAAAACCAAAATATAAAAAAAACTTAAAAAATAAAAAAAAACATTTTTCTAAAAAATAAATAAAAAATAAAAAAAATGGTATTAAAAAAAATAACAATAAATTATATTCTTTATAAAAAAAATTAAAATAATTAATAAAAAAATTAATAAGTAAAAATTTTTTAAAAATAAAATAAAAAAAAAAATAAAAAAAAAAATTAAATACTTCTCTAAAAAAACCTCTTCTAAATCCCCAAAAAATAGATAAAATAATTACTAAATAATTTAATAAATATAAAATGTCCATAATTTTAAATTAATTTAAAAATATTTTAATTAAAATATAAATAAATAATAATATTTAAATTAAAATATAAAATATTAAAATCATAATAATATTATGATCTAAAAATAAATATATTAAATAAATTAAATATAAATATATTATTATTAATAATAATATAAAATAATAATAATAAATTATAAAAAAAAAATAAATATATTAAAATAAAATATAAAAAATATAAATCATTATATATATTAATAATATACAGAAACTAAATATAAACCATAAGGTTTTACAATATTAAAATAAAAATTTTTACGATTTCTATAATATAGAAAATCTTTTAACCAAAATACAGAATATTTTTTTGAACCAACTAATAATAAACAACTAATTATATTTCTAACCATTCTATATAAAAAAGAATTCGCTTTAATATCAAAATATATAAAATAATTATTTTTAAAAATATTTAAATAATAAATAATTTTAACAGGATTATTAGACTCACATCCAGAAGATCTAAAAGAACTAAAATCATGTTTACCAATTAAAAATCTTGAAGATTTAATCATTAAATTTATATCTAATTTATAATCATAAAAAGTAACTAACTTAGTTAAAAAACTAGATTTAATTCAAGAATTATATATTATATATATATATCTTCTAGCTAAAGCATTATATCTTGAATGAAAACAAAAATTAACATACTTTACTCATTTGATATTTATATCATTAGGTAAAATAGAATTTATAGAATATAAAAATTTTCTTTTATTTACATAATTTAAAATATCAAAATGAAAAATTTGACCTATACTATGAACACCAGAATCAGTTCTACTAGAACAAAATATTTTAATATAATAACCAAATATAATATATAATTTACATTCTATTATATTTTGTATACTTAAATCATTATTATTTTGTTTTTGTCAACCTATATATCTACTTCCATTATATTCAACACAACAAATTAATCTATTTTTTTTTAACATATTATTTATTTTTATAACGTAAATAATATAACTTAGATTTTCTAAATCTTTTTTTTTTACATACAATAATACTATGTATAACTGGTGAATTAATTTTAAATAATTTTTCAACACCTTCACCATAAGAAATTTTTCTTACTAAAAAAGAAAAATTTAAATAATTATTTTTTATAGATATAACAATTCCTTTAAAAGATTGTAATCTTTTTTTATCACCTTCAATAACTCATATTTTAATATTTAAAATATATCCGACTTTAAATAAAGGAAATTTTTTATATTTAAAACTTTTTTTTTCTACATAACTAATAATATTATTTTTCATAAATATAATAATAAATATAATAAACAATTTTTTATTTTTTTTTATTAAAACTCAAAAAAAAATCATTTAATAAATAAGGTTTTTTATATATAGTTTTTATAAATGATTTATTATATCTTCATAAAAATATTTTTTTATGATTACCAGAAAGTAAAACTCTAGGAATAAATAAACCATTAAAAATTTTAGGTTTAGTATAATTAGGATACCCTAAAAATTTATCCAAAAAATTAAAAGAATCAGAATTAGTAGAATTAATATTATTTAATACTCCTGGTATATATCTTACTAAAGAATCAATAACAACTAAAGTTGCAATTTCTCCACAACTTATAATATAATTACCAATAGATATTTCTATATCTACATAATTATCTATTATTCTTTGATCAATACCATTGTATCTTCCGCAAATAAATATTAAAGAATAATAATTAAGTAATTTATTAATTATAAATTTATTTAAAATATTACCTTGTGGGGATAAATAAATAACTAAAGATTTTTTATATAATTTTTTAATTCTACTTATTATAAAATATAAAGATTCAGGTCTTATTAATAAACCAAACCCACCTCCATAAATTTTATCTTCAAAAAAAGATTTTTTTCTAATAAAATCCATTAAATTCCAAAAAAATAAATTTATTTTTTTTTTTTTTATAGCTTTATTTAAAATTCCATTTTTACAAGGAGATATAAAAAAATCTGGATTAATAGTGATTATATTTAAATCCATATATATACCATAATTTAACAAATTTTTAATTTAATATATTTTTTTATTAAAAAATTAACTCTTTTAGAAATAACAACACCTTTTTTAATCCAATTATTTAATAAATTAATATTAATAAATATACCTATATTATTTTTAAAATCTAAAAATGGATTATAAAAACCTATTTTTTCAATAAATTTACAATTTCTAAATTTACGTCTATCTGCAACAATAATTTTATAAAAAGGAAGCTTTAATCTTCCATAACGAGCTAAACGAATAACTACCATAAAATCCTATAAAAACAAAAATTAATAAACAGTGGAGGAGGGATTCGAACCCTCGATATTTTATAAAAATATACACACTTTCCAGGCGTGCTCTTTAAACCACTCAGACACTCCACTTTAATAATTATAAATATAATATTACTTTGATATTTTTACAAAATAATATATAATAAAAATATTCCTCTGTAGTTCAGTTGGTAGAACAACGGACTGTTAATCCGTATGTCACTGGTTCGAATCCAGTCGGGGGAGATAATTTAAATATCTATTTCATTTATGTTTAAACTATTTTTTTTAATAAATTTTTTTCTAGGATCAACTTTATCTCCCATTAAAATTTCAAATAAATTATTAGCTTTTAAAGCATCTTCAATATAAATTTTAGAAATAATTCTATTTTTAGGATTCATAGTAGTTTCTCATAATTGATTAGGATTCATTTCTCCTAAACCTTTATAACGCTGAATAAAAATATTTTTAGAATTTTTATCCAAAACAAAATTAATTAAACTAAAAAAATTTTTTAAATATATTTTATTATTATTTAATAATATATAAATATTATTATTTATTTCTTTTAAAAAAAATAACTTTTTACCTAAATTTAATAAATCAATATATTTATTTTCTAAAAAACATTTATTTAAATAAAATATTTCACTATAAAAACCATTAATAAATGTAAATTTAAATTTATAAAAAATATTTTTTTTTTTAATAATTTTACAAACTATTTTATCACAAAAAAAATTTCTTTTATCTAAAAAAATAGAAAATTCTTTAATCCATAAAATACAATCATTTAAATTATTAACATTTAAATATTTAAAAAACATTAAAGAATCAAAAATATATGAAGAAAAATTATTTTTAATTATAAAAATTGAATCTATTAATTCTAAATATTTCAAAATATAAAAAATAAAATTAGAACTTTTTAAAATTATATTATTATCTTTATATAAACAAATATTTTTAAAAGAAAAATATATTTTATGTTTAATTAAATCAAACTTTTTATTTATATAAATTTCCTTATTTTTAAAACATATTCTATATAAAGGAGGTCTTGCTATATATAAATGACCACTTATAATTAAATCAGGCATATATCTATAAAAAAATGTTAATAATAACGTTCTAATATGAGCACCATCAACATCAGCATCAGTCATAATAATAATACTATTATATCTTAATTTATTTAAATTAAAATTTTTATTTAAAATACCACATCCTAATACTGATATTAAAGAACATATTTCTTTAGAAGAAAGTACTTTATCTAAAGTAGTTTTTTCTACATTTAATATTTTCCCTTTTAATGGTAAAACAGCTTGATTAATTCTATTTCTACTTTGTTTAGCAGAACCTCCAGCAGAATCTCCTTCAACTAAAAATATTTCAGATGATTTAGAATTTTTTTCTTGACAATCAGCTAATTTACTAGAAATATAAGATAAACCTACATTTATTTTTTTCTTATATAATTCTTTAGATTTTCTTATAGATTCTCGTATTTTACAAGAATTTATAATTTTATTAAATATATTTTTTGTATCTTTAGGATTTTCTAAAAAAAAATCTAATAAATTTTCATAAACAAAAGATTCTACATTAAATTTTATTTCAGAAGAAATCAATTTATTTTTTATTTGAGAAGAAAATTTTGGATCAGAAATTTTAATAGATAATATACAAAATAATCCTTCTCTTGTATCATCACCTATAATATTAAATTTATTTTTTTTATAATTTAATTCTTTTTCTAAAAAAAAATTAACAACACGAGTAATAGCGCATTTTAAACCAGATAAATGAGTTCCACCCTCGACTTGAGGAATATTATTAGTAAAACATAAAATTTTATTTCCTATAATATTTACTCATTTTAACGCTAACTCCATAAAAAAATTTTTTTTTTTTACTTTACAAAAAAAAATATTTTTATGAATATCTTTTTTTTTACCAATAATATAAATTAAAAAAGATTTAATACCACCAGTATTTAAAAAAATATCAGTAATATTTTTTTTTAAATTAATTAACTTAATATTTAAACCACAATTAAGATAAGATAATTGATTTAATCTATCAAATAAAACTTTATATTTAAATTTATTAATATTTAAAAAAATATTTAAATCAGGTCAAAAACGTATATAAGTTCCTCTATTATTAGTTTTACCGATAATTTTTATATTAAAATCAGGTACACCAAAACTATAAATCTGATAAAAAATTTTATTATCTTTATATATTATTAATTCTAATTTTTTAGATAAAGCATTTACAACAGATATACCAACTCCATGTAAACCACCAGAAAAACTATAAGAACTATTATCAAATTTACCTCCTGTATGCAAAGTAGTCATAATAAGTTCAGCAGCAGAAATACCTACTTCATTATGAATATCAACAGGTATACCTCTACCATCATCTAATATAGAAACAGAATTATCTTTATGTAGAGTAACAACAATATTTTTACAAAAACCAGATAAAGATTCATCAATAGAATTATCTAAAACTTCAAAAACCATATGATGTAATCCAGTTCCATCACTTGTATTACCTATATACATACCAGGTCTTTTTCTAACTGCATCTAATCCCTTTAAAATTTTTATATTAGAAGCATTATAAGAATTAACATGAATATTTTTACTCATAAAATAAATACTATAATTTAATAGGCATTAACATATAAATAGCAAACTTATTACTTAAACTAATAATTTTTGCTATAGAATCCGAATTTTTAAAAAAAAATCTTAATTTTTTATCTTTATTAATAGATTTTATAATATCTAAAATATATTTTATATTAAAACTAATTTCTAAATTTTCACCAAAATAATTAATAAAAATTTTTTCTTTTATTTCATTATTATTAGAATCATTACTAATCATATATAAAAAATTTTTCTTAAATAAGAATGTTACATAACTAAATAACGCCCCACTAATAACTGAAACTCTCATTAAACAATTTTTAAATTCTAAAATATCTATATCTATATATTTATAATCTTTAGTAGATAAAATAATATTTTTATAATCAGGAAATGATCCATCTATTAAAGAAGAATATATAATAAAATTACTAAAAGTAATTTTAATAATATTATTATTTCAATTTAAAAAAATATTATCATCATTTATATCATTAAATAATTTTAATAAAATTAAAACTAATTTACGAGATAATATAAAAGAAAAAGAATCATCTTTATTATAAATAAAATTATCTTTTAAATTATAAAAAGAAATACGATAACTATCAGTAGTAACAAAATAAATATTATTTTTTTTATATTCTATTAACATACCATTTAAATAAAAAAAAATATCTTGATCACCTATAGAAAAATATATTAAAGAAATTATTTTTTTTAAAACAAAACCAAAAATTGATATACTTTTATCTAAAAAAGTATCTTTTTTAAATATAGGAAAATCATTAACAGGTAAAATTGATAAATATACCAAACTATTTAAACAAAATATTTTTAATCTATTTTTTGATAATAAAAAATATATATTTTCATTATTAGAAAAATTACGACATAATTCATACAACTTATTTAAATTTACAGTAACAGATCCAGATATATAATTAAAATTATCATCATTTAAAAAAATATAAGCATTAATTTCTATATCTAAACTAGTTACAATAAACTTAAGTTTTTTCTTATATAAAATTAATAATATATTAGATAAAATTGAATTATTTTTAGATTTACTAATATAACTATTAAACTTAGATAATAAATTAATTATTTTTTTTTTTTCTATTCTAAAATACATTTTTTTTTATTTAAAATAATATTTGTTAAATTTTAAAAACATTTTTATTAAATCATTAATTAAAATAAATTATTTATTTTTTATAACTATATAAATAATAATACAATTTATATTTATAAAAAATAACTAAATTATATTAATAAATAATTTATTAATTTTTACTTATAAATAAATATATATTTAAATAATAATAAATTAATATATAAAATTAAATAATAACTTATTAAAAAAATATTAAAATAATTATAAATAATTTTAATTATATAAATAATAATAAATTTATTTAAAAAAAAAATTACAAAATTTATTTTTTTAAAAAATATTATATTTAATAAATTTAACTAAATTAATTTTTAATAAAAAATAAATATTATTAATTAATTATTATAATAAAATTAAAATAATCTCAAAACTTAAAAATATTATAACATATATAAATTTTAATATATTAAATATTAAAATTTAAATTTTTTAAATAAATAACTTTATTTTTTAAAATATAAATTTATATAATTATTAATTTAATTTAATAAATTAATTTATATACCTTTTTTATATAATTTTTTAATATATAAACAAAAATATATTTAATAATTATTTATAAATTAAATAATTAAATAATAAAAAATAAAATTACTAAATACATAATTATTAAACAAAAATAATTATTAACTAATATATTTATTTAAAATAAATAATTTTAATAAAAATATTTTAAATTAAAATATAAAATAAAATTATTATTAAATTATTTAAAAATAAAATAATTAATTAATTTAATATTATTTTACAAAAGCAATTAAATATAAATTTATAAAAAATATAAAAAATTTTTTAAAAAAATTTTTAATAAAAAAATAATATATTAAATTAATTTAAAAAAATATTTTTTAATTTTAATAAATATTTCTTTAATATATTAAATAACAAAATAAATCACTATTATGATATAATTTTAAATAATATATTATTTATAAAAATTATTATTAAATATAAATTAATAAAAAATGAAAAGAACATATCAACCATCAAAAATAAAAAGAAAAAGAAATCACGGATTTATAAAAAGAATGTCAACAAAAAATGGAAGAAAAATCATTAAAAATAAAAGAAAAAAAAACAGAAAAAAAATATAGATTTTTTTTAAAAAAAAAAAATAAAATTAAAAAATATAATTTTAAAAAAATAAAATTAATTAAAAAAAAAAAATTTATATTAATTAAAAATATACCAAAAAATTGTAAATATCCTAAAATAGGTATAATAATAAAAAAAAAAAATATAAAAAAATCAACAAAAAGAAATAAATTAAAAAGAATAATAAGAGAAACATTTAGATTAAAACAACATAAAATAAAAAAAATAAATTATTTAATAAAAATAATTAATAAAAAAATATTATTCTTAAAAAAAAAAAAACTATTTAAATTTTTTATAAATATATGAAAAACACAATATATTAATTAAATAATAATTTAAAAATAGGATATATAATGCTGTATAAAAAAAAAACATTTATTATAATAATATTTTTTTTATCTTTATTAATCATATATAAAAATAAAATATATGCAAATAATATAATAAAAAAAAAAATTATAAACAAAAAAAATAAACAATATATATATATAAAAAATAATGTGTTTTTAATTAAAATAAATAAAAAAAATAATAAAATAGAAAATATATTATTTAATTATTATAAAAATAAAAATAAAAATAGTTATTTATTTAAAAAAATAATAAAAAATAATTTTTTAAATATAAAAATAAAAAAAATACATAAAAAAAAATATAAAACAATTAATTTAAAAATAAAAAAAAAAATATTCCTAAAAAATAAAATAATATTACTATCATATATTAATAACAAAAAAAATATAAATATTTATAATAAAATAATAATAAATAAAGATTCATATAATATATTAATAGATTATATTATACAAAATAAATCAAAAAAAAAAATAAATATAATATATAAAAATAAATTAGCTAAATTTAAAAAAGAAAATAATAATGAATATAAAGAACAAAATATATCATATTTAGATAATAAAAAATATTTTTATAAATATAATATAAATGAAATAAATAAAAACATTCTAATAAAAAAAAAAATAAATTGAATATCAATATATGAAAAATATTTTATTTATACATTAATTCCAATAAATAAAAAAAATAATAATATAAATATAAAAAAAAATAATAATATATTAACTATAAATTTAATAAATAAATACACATTAAATAAAAATCAAAAAAAAAAAATAAAATTAAAACTATGAATAGGTCCAAAATTAAATAATTTAAATAATTTAGTATCAGATAATCTAGATTTAACAATAGATTATGGATTATTATCATTTATTTCTAAACCACTATTTTTATTACTATCAAATATAAATAAAATAACAAATAATTGAGGATATTCAATAATAATATTAACTATAATATTAAAATTATTAACTTATCCTTTAAATAAAAAACAACATGAATCATTTATATTAATTAAAAAAATACAAAAAAAAATAAAAAAAATAAAAAAAAAATATAAAAAAAATAAAAACAAAATAAATAATAAAATAATAAATTTATACAAAAAATATAATATAAATATATTTAAAGATATAATATTATTATTAATACAAATACCTATATTTATATCAGTTTATAATATATTAACTATACCTATAGAATTACAAGAATCAAATTTTATTTTCTGAATAAATGATTTATCATCGTACGATAAATATTATATTTTACCAATAATAATGGGAATATCTATATATATATTACAAACAAATAATTTAAAAAAAAAAAATAATAATATAAATATTATTTTTCCAATATTAATAAGTATATTTTTAATAAATTTTCCAAGTGGATTATTAATATCATATATAACAAATAATCTTATCACTATAATGCAACAAAAAAATAAATAAAAAAATAAATATTAAAATGAAATATTTAAAAGATACAATTATATCTCAATGTACACCAATAGGTTATAGTGGAGTAGGAATAATTAGAATATCAGGAAAAAAATCAAAAACAATATACAAAAAACTAACAAATAAAAAATTAATATCTAGATATGCTAGATATACTTCAATAAAAAATAAAAATAATATAATAATTGATTATTGTATACTAATATATTTTAAATCACCAAATTCTTTTACAGGAGAAGATATATTAGAAATACAAAGTCATGGAGGACAAAAAATAATAGAACTAATAATAAAATCAATATTTGATTATAATATAAAAAAATTAAGAATATCAAATCCTGGAGAATTTACAGAAAGAGCATTTTGAAATAAAAAAATAGATTTAATACAAGCTGAATCAATAAATGATATCACATATGCAAAATCAGAAAATACAATATTATTAGCAATAAAATCACTAAAAGGAAAATTATCTAAAAAAATTAAAAATATAAATAAATTAATACAAAAAATATTAATTTTTATAGAAAAAGAAATAAGTTTTTCAGATAAAAAAATAACAAAAAAAAAAATATTTTGATTTATAAAAAAAATATATAAAATAAAAAATAAAATAAAAAAAATATATTTAAATTCAAAAAAATCAATACAAATAAAAGAAGGTTTAAAAATAGCAATAGTAGGAAAACCAAATGTAGGTAAATCAAGTTTAATAAATAGTATAACAATGAATGATACTTCAATAGTATCAAATATACCAGGAACAACAAGAGATATAATAAAAGAAAATATTATAATAAATAATATAAATGCTGAAATAATAGACACAGCAGGTATACATAATACTAATAACAAAATAGAAAAAATAGGAATAAAAAAAACATGAAAAACTATAAATAATTCAAATATAATTATATTTATAACTGAAGCAAATAAAATTAAAGAAAAAAAAATAATAGATTATTATAAAAAAAAAATAAGTAATAAAATAAAAAAAAATAAAATAAATATATTAATAAGAAATAAAATAGATATAACAAAAGAAAAATTTAAAATAATAAAAAAAAAAAAATATACAATAATAAATTTATCTATAAAAAAAGATAAAAAAAAAATTAAAAAAATAATTAAAATAATTAAAGAAAAAACAAAATATATAAATATAGAAAATAATTTTTTATCACAAAAAAGACATATACATATAATAAAAATAATATATAAAAATATAAAAAATATAAAAAATATTATTAAAATACATTTAATAACAAAAAAAAATATAAATTTTGATATTATATATGAATATTTAGTAAATATTCAACAAAAATTTAATGAAATAACTGGAGAAAAAAAAAATATATCAAAAGATATAATAAAAAATATATTTAAAAATTTTTGTATAGGAAAATAATAAATAATACAAGTTATATTTATATTAAAAAACTAAATGTTTATTAAAAAAATAAAAAATAATATATCAAATATAAGAATAGATATTTTTTTAAAAAAAAAAATAAAAAAATCAAGAAATTGTATAAAAAAAATAATTAAAAAAAAAAAAATTTATATAAATAAAATTTTATGTAAAAAACCAAGTAAAAAAATAAAAATAAATGACATTATATATATAAAAAAAATAAAAAAAAAAATAATAAAATATCCTCCAAATAAAAATATATCTTTAAATAAAGTATATGAAGATAAATATATACTTGTAATAAATAAAAATAATAATATAGTTACACATCCAGGATGTGGACATATAAATGATACAATTATGAATAAATTAATATTTAATTATCCAATAATAAATAAACAATTACCAAGATGTGGAATAATACATAGATTAGATAAAAATACAACAGGATTAATCATAATAGCAAAAAAAAAAAATATATATAAATCATTAATAAATGATATGAAAAAAAGAAAAATAACTAGAATTTATAAAGCTATAGTTTTAGGAAAAATAAAAAAAAATGGAATTATAAATCAACCAATATCAAGAAATAAATTTAAAAGAACAAAAATGGAAATAAATAAAAATGGAAAAAAAGCTATAACATTATTTAAAATTATAGAACAATATAATATATGTACATTATTAAAAATAAAACTAAAAACTGGTAGAACTCATCAAATAAGATTACATATGAATTATCTAAATCATCCTATAGTAGGAGAAAAAATATATACAAATAAAAAAATAATAAATAAAATAAAAAAAAAAAAAAAATATAATTTTTTATTAAATTTTAATAGACAAGCTTTACATGCATCAAAAATTATATTTACACATCCAAAAAAAAAAAAAATAGTAATAAATAGTAATATTCCAAATGATATATATGATTTAATATTTAATTTAAGAAATATAAATTAACAATTTAATTTTAATCATCTTTCTAATATAATAACAGCAGAAATAGTATGAATATTATAATTAGAATAAAAAGAATTATATAATTTATAATTATCACTTATAAAATTTCTAGCTGAAAAAGAAGTAAATCTTTCATCAGAAAAAAAAATTTCTAATTTAAATTTATTAAATAATTTTTTAGCAAATTTTTTTATATGAAAAATAATAAATTTATATTTATTTTTATTTAAATAATTATAAGGATATCCAATTACAGCTTTTTTAATTAACCATATATCTAATATTTTTTTTATATCCATTCAATTAACAGGAATACCATTTTTAGCATTTAAACAAATTATAGGAGTAGCAGTTTTAGTATAAAATTGTCCTATAGCTATACCTATATATCTCATTCCAAAATCAAAAGAAATAATAAACATACACATAAAATACATTATTTATATTAATAAATCAATAATACTTTTTAAATTATATTTAGCATCACCTATCAATAAATAACTATTATTTTTAAAAAAAACTGGATTTTTAACATTAGAATATCCAGTATATAAATTATCAGTTTTTTTTAAAATTATTACATATCTTGAATTTCATACTTTTAATACAGGCATACCATATAATATACACTCTTTATCATATATAGCTCTACAATTTATTATATCATTAGCTCCAATAACTAAAGTTAAATCAGTTAAAAAAAATAAATCATTAATATCATCTAAAAAATAAATATATTTATTAGAAATTTTTGATTCAGCTAATAAAACATTCATATGACCTGGTAATCTACCAGCTACAGGATGAATAGCAAACTTTACATTTAAATTTAATTTTTTTACTAAAATATTTGTTAAATGATATAATAAATAATGAGATTGTGATAAAGCCATTCCATAACCAGGAACAATAATAACTTTTTTAGATTTTTTAAATAATTTTATAATATTCTTAATAGATATTTTTTTTATATTATTTTTAATATTATCTTTTTTATTAAAATTTTTATTTTTATATCATATAAAATTACCTAAAATAACAAATAATATAGATTTATTCATAGAATAACACATATTTTTTGTTAAAAAAAAACCAGAAGAAAATACTATAGAACCAATAATAATTAATAAATTATTATTTAATATAAACCCAGAAAATAATGCAGATAAACCAGAATAAGAATTTAATAAAGATAAAACTATTGGTATATCTGAAGAACTTAAATTATTAACTAACATAAAACCTAAAAAACAACTAGAAAAAAAAATAATACAATAAAAAAAAATTTTTTTAAATTCATAAAATAAAAAAAAATAAAATAAAAAAAATAATAAAAATAAATTAAATAAAAAAACAAATTTATTTTTTAAAAAAATATTTTTACTATAAAAATTTCTTAATTTAAAAAAAGAAACTACAGAACCAATAAAAGTAATTGATCCAATAAAATTACTTAAAAAAATTTCAACTAAATATATAATATTTAAATAACTATTATTATAAACTAATAATAAATTATTAAAACCTATAATTACAGCAGATAAACCAACAAAACTATGCATTAAAGAAATTAATTCAGGAACATATATTATATCAATTTTATTAGAAATAAATATACTTATAAATATACTTAAAATAATTAAAAAAAAATATAAAAAAAATAAATATCAAGTTTTTAAAAAAAATAAAATATAAAAAAAAGAAAATAATACACCTAATAAACCAAAATTATTAGCTTTTATAAATATATTTTTATCAGAAAAAAAAAATAAACAAAAAACAAATAATAATATACTTATAATATTTAACAAACATAATATAATATTATTATTAAACATAATTAACCTATAAAAACTATTTATTAAATAATATTTTTAACATACGTCTAGTTATAAAAAAACCAGTAAATATATTAATATTTAATAAAAAAAAAGATAAAAAAGAAAAAAAATTACCTAAAAAACCATTAGTATTTGATTGTAATAAAAAACCTATAGAAATCATACCAGATATAGCATTTGTTAAAGACATTAAAGGTGTATGAAAAGAATAACTAATATTAAGAATTTTTTTATAACTTATTATACTAAATAATATAAAAGTAAAAAAATTACTTAAAAAAATAATTATATAATTATTATATAATATATTAATACTATTTAAAAAAAATAAAAATAAAAATAATAAAAAAAAATCATTATTTTTATTAATTTTATTAAAATTATTTTTTTTAAAAGAATAATTAAAATCATTAAAATATTTTTTTTTATAATTATCCTCAGTTAAACCTTTATAAAAAAAAATTGTACTTTTTATAATAAAATCATTAAAATTTAAAAATATTTTTTTTCTTTTATTTAAAATTAATTTTAAAAAATTAACTAAATTATTACTATATAATAATGATGTTGTATAAGGACTTAAATTAGAAAAATCATCATAACTAATTATTTTAATATTATTATATTTAATTACTTTATTTAAAGAACTTAATTCACAATTACCACCATATTTAGAAAAAAAGTCTATAATAACAATTCTTTTATTTATTTTATTTAAAATATTTTTATCAATTAAAAAAGAAAAATTATTCTTACAATTTACAGATATTATTATTATATCAAATTTATTTATATTTTCTAATAAAAATAAATATAAACTATTTTTAATATCTATATATTTAGCTCCTAAACTTTCAACATATCTTTTAACACTTAAATTAATATCATACACATAAACTTTAGATTTAAAAGATAAAAATAAACTAATAGCAGAAAGACCAGATATACCAGCTCCTATAATAAAAATTTTTAAAGGATTTATTTTAATATTTGAAAAAAAATATCCACCCACAAAACCATCATAATGATATATAGATTCAACAAAAATTCTATATCCAGATATATAAGATATAGAAGTTAAAAAATCCATACTTTGAGCTCTAGATATACGAGGTATTTTATTTAAAACTAAAATACTTATTTTATTTTTTTTTATAAAATTTAAATAACGTTTTTCTAAAAATAATAAATTTAAACAAATTAATATAGAATTTTTTTCAAAATATTTAAATTTTTCAAAACATGGTAAATTAATAGATAAAATAATATCTTTATAAATTATTTTTTTTGATTTTAATAAAATTGCTCCATTATCAATATAATTATTATCACTAAAACCAGATAATAATCCACAATTTCTTTCAAAAAAAATATTATTAATACCAATATTTTTTAAAAAAAATAAATCTTTAGGAATAAGAGAAACTCTTTTTTCAATAATTTTATCTTCTTTTAAAATACTTATAGATAACATATAATTAAATATTAACACATTAAATAATAAAAAAACAAAAAATTAATATATAATAACATATATAAATAAAATTTTAAAAATAAACTATAATAAAGGAAAAAAATGAATAAAATTTTTTTTTTTAGCGCAAAAAAATATGAAATAAAATATTTTAATTTAATAAACAAAAAATATTTTTTTAAAATAAAATATATAAAAGAATCTATTAATATAGATAATATATATAAAGTAAAAAATTATAATCATATATGTGTATTTGTAAATGATGATTTAAAATCATCAGAAATTATATATAAACTTAAAGAATTTAATATAAAAACAATAGCATTAAGATGTGCAGGTTATGATAATGTAAATTTAGAATTAGCAAAAAAATTAAACATAAAAATAGTAAATGTAAAATCATATTCACCAGAATCAATAGCTGAATATACATTAGGTTTAATGTTAAATTTAACAAGAAAAATATATAAATCATATCAATACACAAAAAATCAAAATTTTGAATTAAATAATTTAATTGGATATAATTTAAAAAACAAAACTATAGGAATAATAGGAACAGGAAAAATAGGAATAAATGTAATAAAATTATTAAAAAACTTTAATACTAATATATTAGCATTTGATATAATTAAAAATAAAAAAATATATAAATATAATGCAAAATATACATCATTAGATAATATATATAAAAAATCAGATATTATTTCATTACATTGTCCATATAATAATTCTACTCATTATATTATAAACAAAAATTCTATAAAAAAAATGAAAAAAGGAGTAATAATTATAAATACTAGTAGAGGAGAATTATTAAATACAAAAGAAATAATAAAATATATAATAAAAAAAAAAATTGGTGCATTAGGAATAGATGTTTATGAAAACGAAAAAAAATACTTTTTTAAAAATAAATCAAATAAAATTATAAAAGACAATAATCTTAATTTACTTTTAAGTTATCATAATGTACTTCTAACAGGTCATCAAGCATTTTTAACACATGAATCATTAAAAAACATAGCTAAAATAACACTAAAAAATATAAAAAAAATATTATCTAATGAAAAATGTGAAAATATTATTTAATATATAAAATAAAATGATTAAAAAAAAAAAAATAAAAATTAAAAAAGAAAAATATAAATTAGGATTTATAACTAAAATTAAAAATGATGATATAAAAAAAGGAATAAATAAAAAAACAATAGAAACAATATCAAAAAAAAAAAAAGAACCATTATGAATGTTAAAATTAAGATTAAAAGCATTTAATATTTGAAAAAAAATGAAAGAACCTAATTGATTTAATGGAAAATATAAAAATATAAATTTTTCAAAATATAAATATTATTCTGTTCCAAAAAAAAAAAATAACAAAAAAATAAATTTAAAAATAAAAAATACATTTAAAAAAATAGGAATAAATTTTAATAATAAAAATACAGCTATAGATGCTGTATTAGACTCTATATCTATAAAAACAACATTTCAAAAAAAATTATCTAAATTAGGGATAATATTTTGTTCAATAAGTAAAGCAATAAAAAAATATCCTAAAATAATAAAAAAATATATAGGAACAGTAATACCAATAAAAGATAATTTTTTTTCTGCTTTAAATACATCAGTAATGTCAGATGGAACATTTATATATATTCCCGAAAACATAAAATGTCCTATAAATTTATCATCATATTTTAGAATAAATGCAAAAAACATAGGACAATTCGAAAGAACACTTATAATACTAAAAAAAAATAGTTATCTTAATTATATAGAAGGATGTTCAGCACCAATAAGAAAAGAAAAACAATTACATGCAGCTGTAGTAGAAATAATATTATATAATAATTCAGAAATAAAATATTCAACAATACAAAATTGATTTCCTGGAAATAAAAAAAATAATGGAATATTAAATATAGTTAATAAAAGAGCTTTATGTAAAGGTAAAAATAGTAAAATAACTTGATTACAAATAGAAAAAGGTGCTTTAATAACATGAAAATATCCAAGTTGTATACTTTATGGAAAAAATTCTATAGGTAATTTTTATTCATTATCTATTACAAAATTAAACCAACAATCAGATACTGGAACAAAAATGATACATATAGGAAAAAATACAAAATCAAAAATATTAACAAAAAGTATAGTTACTGATAAAAGTAAAAATACATATAGAGGAATAGTTAAAATAAATAAAAAAGCAAATAATTCAAAAAATCATACAGAATGTCATTCTCTAATAATAGGAAAAAAATGTTCATCATATAGTATTCCAAATATAAAATCAAAAAATAAATCAAACAATATTGAACATGAATCCATAACTAAAAATATAAAAAAAGAACAAATATTTTATTTATTACAAAGAGGATTTAATAAAAAAGAAGCCTTAAATATAATAATTTATGGATTTTGTGAAGAAATAATAAAAATGTTACCAATAGAGTATGCTTTAGAAACAGAAATAAATTTACTAAATAAATATTAATGTATATATTAGAAATAAATAATTTAGAAATAAAAATAAAAAAAAAAATAATAATAAAAAAAATAAATATAAAAATAAAACCTGGAGAAATACATGTTTTAATGGGACCTAATGGATCTGGAAAAAGCACAATATCTTTAGCAATAGCTGGAAATAAAAAATATAAAATAAAAAAAGGAACTATTAAAATAAATAATAAAATAATTAATAAAATAAAAACAGATGAAAGAGCAAGAATGGGTTTATTTATATCATTTCAAAATACAATAGAAATATCAGGACTAAATAATGAATTATTTTTATACAAATCAACAAATATAATTAGAAGTTATAATAAAAAAAACAAATTAAATATATTAGAATTTAAAAAAAAAATAAAAAAAAAAATTAAATTACTTAATTTTTCTAAAAAATTATTAAAAAGATCTTTAAATAAAGGGTTTTCTGGAGGAGAAAAAAAAAAAAATGATATATTACAAATATTATTATTAAAACCTAAAATATCAATTTTAGATGAAATAGATTCAGGATTAGATATTGATTCCTTAAAAGATATATCAAAAATAATAAATAATCTAAAAAAAAAAAAAATGTCTTTTATTATAATAACACATAATATAAAAATATATAATTATATAAATATAGATAAAGTTCATATTTTAAATAATGGAAAAATAATAAAATCTGGAAAAAAAAATATAATAAAAAAAATAGAAAAAAAAGGATATAAAAAAATTTAAATAATATATTTTTTTATATAAAAATAAAATGAAAATTAATAATAAACATTTTAATAAATATATAAAAAAAAAATTTTTAATAAAAAAATCTTTAAAAATAATTTTTTTAGATAAAAAT
The DNA here is from genome assembly GCA_036689375.1 of Candidatus Stammera capleta. Lineage (GTDB taxonomy): Bacteria > Pseudomonadota > Gammaproteobacteria > Enterobacterales > Enterobacteriaceae > Stammera > Stammera capleta_AQ. The sequence goes on from CP144808.1 coordinate 173,099, forward strand.
ATAATATATATAAATAAAAAATTAAAAAAAATAACAAATATAAATTATACATTTAATAAAAAAAAAAATAAAAAAAATATAAATATAATAATATTAAAAAATAAAAATATAAATACACCAATACATTTTATAACTATAAATAATATAAATAAAAAAAAAAATAAATATTATATAAATATATTAATAGAAAAAAATATAAATTCTTATATAATAGAAGAACATTATTCTATAAAAAATAATAAATTTATAAATTATAATACAAATATAACAATAAATAAAAAATCTAATATAAAATATTTTCAAATAATAAACATAAATAAAAATACATCATTTACATCAAAAAATAATATAAAAATAAAAAAATTCTCAAAACTTAAAAAAATAATTTTTTTAATAAAAGCAAAAAATATTTTAATAAAAAATAAAACAATATTAAGAAAAAAATCAAAAATAAAATTATATAGTCTATCTATAATAAAAAAAAAAAAAAATTATACATATAAAACAAAAATAAAACATAATTCATGTTGTTCTATAAGCAAACAAAAACATAAAAATTTAATAATATCACCAGGAATAATAAATTTTATAGGAAAAATAATAATATCTTCAAAAGCAAATTTTTCAAAAGCTATACTAGAAAATAATAATTTATGTATAAACAAACCAATATATATATATAGTAAACCACAATTAAATATATTTAATCAAAACTCAAAATCAAAACATAATGTAAAAATATATTATCCAAATAAAAAAAAAATATTTTATTTACTAAATAGAGGATTTAATAATTATGAAAGTAATAAAATATTATATATAATATTTATAAAAGAAATAATAAATAAAATAAATTTAAAAAATTTAAAAAAAAAAATAAAAAAAATAATATATAAAAATATATAAAATGAATTATAATATTAAAAAAATAAAATTAGATTTTCCTATATTTAAAAAAAAAATAAATAAAAAAAAATTTATTTATTTAGATAATGCATCTACATCTCAAAAACCTAAAATAGTAATAAAAAAACAATCAGAATTCTATAGAAAACAATATTCCTCTATAAATAGAGGTATATATAAATTAAGTAATATAAATTCTAATAATTTAGAAGAAATAAGAATAAAAATAGCAAAATTTATAAATGCAAAAACCCCAGAAGAAATAATATTTACAAATAATACAACAGAATCAATAAACTTTATATCAAATAGTTTAACTGAAAAATTCATAAATAAAAATAATAATATAATAATATCTATTATGGAACATCATGCAAATATAATACCATGATATATTTTATCAAATAAAATAAAATTTAATATTAAAATATGAAATATAAATAATAAAGGAGAACTAGACTTAAATGATTTAATAAAATTAATAGACAAAAATACAAAAATTATATCTATAACACATCTATCAAATGTTTTAGGAACATTAAATCCAATAAAAAAAATAATTTCAATAGTAAAAAAATATAAAATTATTAGTATAATAGATGGAGCACAAGCAATATCACATAAAAAAATTGATGTACAAAAAATAAAATGTGATTTTTATTTATTTTCTGGACATAAATTATATGCACCAACTGGAACTGGAATAATATATGTAAAAAAAAAATTAATTAATAAATTAAATAATTGAAAAACAGGAGGAGGAATAATATCAAATATATATATAAAAAATAATAATATAAAAAAAATAGAATTTATTAACCCACCATGAAAATTTGAACCTGGAACTCAAAATATAGAATCTATAATAGGTCTAGGAACAGCTATAGATTATATAAATAAAATAAATATAAATAATATAATTAATCATGAAAAAAAAATTATTAATTATACATTAAAAAAATTAAAATTAATAGAAAATATAGAAATATATGGATCAAAAAAAAAAATAGCTATAATTTCTTTTAATATAAAAAATATACATTGTTATGATATTGGAGTATTATTAGATCAAAATGGAATTTCAATAAGAACAGGTAATCAATGTGCTATACCACTAATAAAACATTATAATATAACAGGAGTATGTAGATTATCTATAGGAATGTATACATCTAAAAATGATATAAATAAATTTATATATACTATAAAAAAAATAATTAAAAAATTAAAATAAAATGTTACCTAATATTAAAAAAATAATAAACGATATAAATTTATTAAAAAATGATAAAGAAAAATATATATATATAATCGATTTAAGTTATATTCTTCCAATAAAAAAAAAAAATATAAGAAATAAAAATAATATAATAAAAGGATGTCAAAACAATGTATGAATAGAAATAAAAAAAAAAAATAAAAATATATATATAAATGGAGATAGCGATTCATTAATAATAAAAGGATTTCTAGTATTAATATTATCACTATTATATAAAAAAAAAATAAAATATATAAATAATATAAATATAAATAATATTTTAAATAAAATTAATATTTTAAAAAATATAACATATACAAGATTTATAGGAATTAAAACAATAATAAAAAATATAAAAAAAAAAATAAATAAATAACAAATTATAAAAATAAAATAATATAAATAAATATTATTATTTATAATATTTTTTTAAAAAACAATTCAATTATAAATTAAATATACATTATCTTAAATAATAAATAATAAATATATGTTATGAAATATAATTAAAATGAGTACAATAATTTTTATATCAAAAGGAATAGGTTTTATAAGAGATATATTAATAGCAAATATATTTGGTATAAATAAACAAACTGATTCATTTTATACAGCATTTAAAATACCTAATATATTAAGAAAAATATTTGCAGAAGGAACATTTTCATATGTATTTATACCATTATTAAGCAAATATAAAGAAAATAAAAATAAAAAAAAAATAAATGAATTTATTTCTTCAATATATTATTTATTATTAATAATATTAATATTAATAAGTATATTAGGAATAATATACTCAAAAAATATTATTTTAAATACATCACCAGGATTTATAAAAGACAAAACAAAAATTAATTTTACAATAAAAATTTTAAAAATTATTTTCCCATATATTATATTAATATCTTTATCATCATGTATTTCATCAATATTAAATGTATGAAATATATTTATATATCCAATATTTACACCAATAATATTAAATATATTTATAATAATATTTACTTTATTATCAAATAAATTTAAAATACCAATATTATTATTACCATGATCAATAATAATAGGAAGTATTTCACAATTATTTTATCAAAAAATAATATTAAAAAAAATACCAATAAAAATAAAATGAAAATATTTTAATATATTTAATAAAGGTATAAAAAAAATTATTATAAATATAATACCTGTTATTATTGGTATGATAATATTTCAAATATCTCAAATAATGAATAATAGTATTGCATCTTATTTAGAATCTGGATCTATATCATGAATATATTATGCAGATAGATTAATAGAATTACCATTAAGTATATTAGGTACAACTATAAGCATAGTATTACTTTCTAAATTATCTAATAATTATAATAAAAACAATATTAAAAAATATAATAAAATAATAAATAAATATTTAAGAATTACTATAATAGTAAGTATACCTATATCAATAATATTAATTTTAATATCTAAATTATTTATAATAACATTATTTAAATATGGAAAATTTAATTTTAAAGATGTAATAATGACATCCAAAGCTTTAATCGCTTATTCAATAGGATTAACTGGATTAATATTAGTAAAAATAATTACTACATGTTTTTATTCAATAAATGATACAAAAACTCCAACTAAAATATCTATTTTTACATTAATATTAACACAAATTATAAATATAATTACATTAAAATTATTTAAACATGCAGGATTAATATTATCTATAAGTATATCATCTTATATAAATACAATAATATTATGTTGAAAATTAAAAAAAAAAAAAATATTAAATATAAAATATAACTGATACTTATTTTTTATAAAAATATTATTATCTTCAATAATAATGATAATATTTATTAAAACAATAATAAAAAAAAATATAATTAATTATTTTATTAATCTGAATTTTACATTCAGATTAATAAATCTATTTATTATTATACTAATAAGTATAATAATATATATTATATGTCTAATAATATTTAAAATAAATATAAAAGAAATAATAAAATAATAAATATTATTTTTTTAACATTTTTATACAATCAATAGCTGATTGAACAGTATTAATTTTTTCAGCTTCTTCATCAGAAATTTCTATATCAAATTCTTCTTCAAAAGCCATAATTAATTCTATAACATCTAAAGAATCAGCTCCAAAATCATTAATAAAATATTTATTATTATCTATATCTTCTAATTTAACATTTAATTGATCACTTATAATCTTTTTAACACGATCATCTATATTCAACATCATATTAAACCTATAAATTTATTTAATTAAATTAATATATAAAACAACCACAAATATATCATATATTTTATAAAAATACAAAATTAAATTTTATATTTTTTATTTCTATAAAAACCATTTTTAGAAACATTATGATATAAACTAAACTCTTTATTTTTTTTATTAAAAAATAATACAGGTACAAATAAAAAATAATTATTAGATCTACGAGAATCTCTCTTAGATCTACTCTTTTTACTTTTTTGAACAGCCATAGATATTACCTTTTTTTTTTAAACTATTTAATATAAATAATAATTTACTATCTATTTTTGAATTAAAATACATTTTTTTATCAAAAATAGGATGTTTAAAACAAATATAATTACAATGCAAAAATAATCTTTCAAAATTAAATTTTTTTTTAAAAAAACTATTTATTTTTTTATTTCCATAAATTCTATCAAAAATTATAGGATATCCTAAAAAACTTGTTTGTAATCTTATTTGATGAGTTCTACCAGTTAGTGGCTTAGCACTAATTAAAGTACAATTATTTAAATAATAATAAACTTTAAATAAAGTTTTAGAATATTTACCATTATTAGAATTATTAGAAATATATTTATTATATTTATCTCTAACTATAAAATTTTCAACTTTATTAATATTTAAAGGTCAGTAACCATAAACAAGACAAATATACTTTTTTATAATTTTACAATTTTTAAAATCTTTATGTAAACATTTCAATACCTTTTTATTTTTAGATAATAATAATATTCCAGATGTATCTTTATCTAATCTATGAATTAATTCTAAAAAACAAATATTTAAATTCATAAATCTATATATATCAATAATATTAATATAACTATTTGTTCCACTATGAACAGATACCCCAGAAGGTTTATTAATTATTAATAAATATAAATCTTCATAAATTATATTATTTCTATATAAATTTAATGTATATTTATCTATTGAAAAATTATTTTTATTTAATTTTACTAAAGGTATTCTAACTAAATCATTAATTTTTAATCTATATTTAAATGATATTCTTTTTTTATTTACTCTAATATTACCTTTTCTTAATAAAGAATATATTTTAGATCTAGGTAAACACTTTATTTTTTTAAATAAAAAATTATCAATACGTTTACCTTCATCATTATAATTTATTTTAATAAAATTTAAAAAAAAATTATTATACATATAAATATTATATATATATTTATATATATAAACTATTTAAAATATTTTTTTTAAAAATATATAATAATTTTATAAATAAAATAATCAATAATTTAATAAAAAATAAATAAAGAAAAACTAAAATGAAAAGAATATTAATAAATGCTACACAAAAAGAAGAATTAAGAATAGCATTAGTAAATGGACAAAAACTTTTTGATATAAAAATAGAAAATACAAAATATAAAACAAAAAAATTAAATATTTATAAAGGAATAATATCCAGAATTGAACCAAGTTTAGAAGCAGTTTTTGTATATTATGGTTCAAAAAAACATGGTTTTTTACCAATTAAAGAAATAAACGAAAATTATTTAAAAAAAAAAGATAAAAATATATATAAACAATTATATGAAGGAAAAGAATTAATAGTACAAATAAACAAAGATGAAAGAAATAATAAAGGAGCTTTATTAACTACATTTATAACATTAGTTGGTAATAATATAATATTTATAATAAATAAAAAAAACCCTCATGGAATATCAAAAAAAATAGATGGAGAAAAAAGAAAAATAATAAAATCTATAATATCTAAACTAGATATACCAAATAATATAAGTATAATAATAAGAACAAATGGAATAGGAAAATCTATAAAAAAAATTCAAAATGATATAAATAAAAAAATAGATAAATGAGAAAAAATAAAAAAATATGCTGATAAAAAAAAATCTCCTTATTTAATATATCAAGATAATAATATTTTAATGAAAATATTTAGAGATTATTTAAATGAAGAAATTAATGAAATATTAATAGATAACTATAAATATTATCTATTATCTATAAAACTAATAGAAAAATTAAATAAAAATGAATATATTAAAAAAATAAAATTTTATAATAAAAAAATACCATTATTTAGTTATTTTCAAATAGAAACACAAATAGAATCTGCATATAAAAGAGAAGTTAGACTACCATCAGGAGGATTAATAACAATAGATATAACAGAAGCATTAACATCAATAGATATAAATTCATCAAAATCAAAAAAAGGAACAGATATAGAAACTACTGCTTTAAATACTAATTTAGAAGCAACACAAGAAATATCAAGACAACTAAGATTAAGAGATGTTAGTGGATTAATTGTAATAGATTTTATAGATATGTCTTCTATAAAAAATCAAAAAACTATAGAAAAATCTTTAAAAGAAAATATTAAAAATGATAAAGCTAAAATAAAAATTGGATATATTTCAAAATTTGGATTATTAGAAATGTCAAGACAAAGAATAAATACATCATTAAAAGAATCTAGTCATTATACATGTCCAAGATGTAAAGGATTTGGTAATATAAGAGATAATGAATCATTATCATTATTAATATTAAGAATAATAGAAGAAGAATCCTTTAAAAAAAATACTAAAGAAATACACGTAATAGTTCCAATAAATATTAGTATATATTTAATAAATAAAAAAAGATATTTTTTATATTTAATAGAAAAAAAACAAGAAAAAAAAATTAAAATATTAATAATACCAAATAAAGAAATGCAAACACCAAATTATTCAATATTAAGAATAAAAAATAAAAAAAACACAAATAATTGTTATAACTATAAAAATAATAATAATTTTAAAAATGATAACTATATATATTTTAAAAAAAACATATATAAAAAAAATACATTTATTGAAAAAAAAATAAAAAATGATAATAAAGAAAAAAAAATAAATTTAAATATATTAAAAAATTTTTTATATAATTTTAAAAATACATTTAATAATATTATTAAAAAATTATTTTTTAAAAATAGAATTTATATTCCAAATAAAAAAAATATAAAAAACAAATATAATTTTAAAAAAAAATAATAAAAATATGAAAAAATATAATCACAAAAAAATAGAAAAAAAAGTACAAAAATATTGAGAAAAAAATAAAACATTTAAAACAAAAATAAATAAAAAAAAAAAAAAATTTTATTGTTTATCAATGATTCCATACCCTTCAGGGTATTTACATATGGGACATGTAAGAAATTACACAATAGGAGATATTATTGCTAGATATCAAAGATTAAATAATAAAAATGTTTTACATCCTATAGGATGAGATGCATTTGGATTACCAGCAGAAAATGCAGCAATAAAAAATAATATATCACCAAAAAAATGAACAAAAAAAAATATAAAATACATGAAAAAACAATTAAAAAAATTAGGAATAAGTTATGATTGAGATAGAGAAATAAATACATGTAAATCTAGTTTTTATAAATGAGAACAATGATTATTTATAAAATTATTAGAAAAAAAACTAATATATAAAAAAAAAGAAATAGTAAATTGATGCCCAAAAGATAAAACAGTATTAGCAAACGAACAAGTTATAAATAAAAAATGTTGAAGATGTAATACAATAATTACAGAAAAAAAAATATCACAATGATTTATAAAAATAACTAAATATGCTAATAAACTTTATAAAGATATAAATAAATTAAAAAAATGACCAAAACAAGTAAAAAATATGCAAAAAAAATGAATAGGTAAAAATAAAGGAATAGAAATAACATTAAATATTAAAAATACTAATAAAAAAATAAAAATTTTTACAGAAAAAATAAAATTTATAATATATACACAATGTATATCTATATCAAAAAATAATAAAATAATTAAACTAATAAAAAAAAAAAATAAAAAAATATTAAATAATTATAAAAAAAAAATAAATAAAAAAAATAATAAATATGAAGGAATATATACAAAATTATATACTATAAATCCAATAACAAAAAAAAAAATTTATATATGAATAACAAACTTAACAAATGATTTATATAATACAGAAGCAATATTAATAACCCCTAAATATTATAAAAGCCACAACAACTTTATAAAAAAAAATAAAATAAAAAAAAATAATTTAACAAACATAGAAATAAATAATATTAAAAAAAAAAAATATAAAATAATTAAAAATTTATTTAAAAAAAAAATACTAAAAAAAAAAAATAATTTTAAAATAAAAGACTGAGTTATATCTAGACAAAGATATTGAGGAGTACCTATACCAATAATATATATAAATAAAAAATATAAAATAATAAAAGAAAATGAATTACCTTTAAAACTACCAAAAATAAAAAACAATAAATTTTCTCTAAATTTTCTAAAAAAAAATTTAAAATGAAAAAATATAAATATTAATAATACTATAATAAATAGAGAAACAGATACATTAGATACTTTTGTTGAATCATCTTGATATTATATGAGATATACTTCCCCTAAATATAAAAAAAATATATTTGATTATAATAAATCAAATTATTGATTACCAATAAATATATATATAGGAGGAATAGAACATGCAACTATGCATTTAATTTATTTTAGATTTATGCATAAATTTTTTAAAAAAATAGGACTAACAAAATTTAATGAACCAGTAAAAAAATTAATATGCCAAGGTATAGTAGTATCAGATGCTTACTATTATAAAAAAAATAATAATAAAATATGAATACCATTAAATATGGTAAAAAAAATAAAAAAAAATAAAAAAACATATTTTTATTATAAAAAAAATAATATTAAATTAAAATCAGCTGGAAAAATAAAAATGTCAAAATCAAAAAATAATGGAATAAATCCAAAAAAAATAATAAAAAAATATGGAGCTGATACTATAAGATTATTCATAATTTTCGCAGCACCAATAGAAAAAAAACTATATTGAAATGAATCAGGAATAAAAGGATGTTATAGATTTATAAAAAAAATATGAAATTTAGTAATAAATTTTAAAAAAATAAAATTAAAAAAAAATAAAAATATAAATATAAATTCACAAAATAAAATAATTTTTTTACTTAATAAAACTATAAAAAATGTAACTTATGATATAAATAAAAAAAATAATTTTAATACTGCTATATCTAAAATAATGCAATTCACTAATATAATTAATAAATATAAAATAAAAAATAAAAAAGAAATAAGTATAATTAAAAAATGTATAAAAAAAACAATAATTTTATTATATCCATTTATACCACATATAAGTTTCTATTTATGAAAAAAAATGAATAATAAAAAAACTATAGATAATATTTCATGACCAAAAATATATAAAAATATTAAAAATATAAATTTTAAAAATAAAATAGCAATACAATTAAATGGAAAAACAAAAAAAATAATAGAAGTAAAAAATAACATAGATAAAGAAAAAATAATAGATATTATAAATAATAATAATAAAATAAATAATATAATAAATAAAAAAAATAAAATAAAAAAAATAATATATATAAAAAATAAAATAATAAATTTCGTAACAAATAAATAAATGAAAAAAAAAAATATATATAATATAAAAAAAAAAATATTTTTTTTTTATATAACTGGTAATGATATTTTAAAAAAACAAAAATGTAAAATAATATTAAAAAAAAAAATTAAAAAAGAAACAAAAAATATAAATATAATAAATTTTTTAATAATTAAAAAATTTGAATGAAAAAAAATAACACATTCAATAATAAATAAAAATTTTATATCAAAAAAAAAATTAATAATATTAAACTTTATAGAAAAAATAAATAATATAGAAAAATATATACATAAATATATATATAAATATATAAAAAAAAACGAAAAAAATATTTATATAATATTTTTATATGAAATTTATAAAAAAATAAATAAAAATTTTATTTTAAAAAAAAATAATAGTTTAATTATTAATTGTTATTATAAAAATAAAAAAAATATAATAAATCCAATAGAAAAAAATATAAAAAAATTAATAAAATCATTTAAAAAAAAAAATATAATAAAATGTTTAAACAATATTAAAAAAATAAAAAATAATAAAACTAATAAAATTTATTTAATAAATATTATTTTTAATTATATATCAAAAAATTTAAATGAATATAAATACGAAAAAAAAATTAAAATTCTTGAAATAATAAAAAAAATAGAAATAAAAAATAAAAAATATTTAAATATAGAATGAAAAAAAATATATATATTATGTATATATATAATAAAATATAAACAAAATAAATAAATAATTTATAATCTTTTTAAAAAATTATTAAATGTTTTTTTTTTTCTTTTTATACTTTCAAAAAAAATATCCTTATCTGAATAAACAAAAACTTTCTTTTTTGCTCTAGTAAAAGCTGTATATATTAATTCTCTATTTAATAAACTAGAAAAATAATTAGGAAAAATAATAAAAACATTATCAAATTCTGATCCTTGAGATTTATGAACAGTTATAGATCAAGGATTATCTCAAGAATAAATATTTCTTATATAAACTAATCTATATTTTTTATAAAAATCATTAAACAAAATTTGTAATCTATTTTTTAAAAAAACAATAAAACCTAAATCTCCATTATATAAATTTAAATCATAATTATTTTTATTAATTAAAATAGGTTCTCCATAATAAAAAATTTTTTTTTTATATAAATAAATTAACTTTTTAAATACTTTATTTTTAATTTTATTATTTATATAAGAATTAATAAATAACATTCCCCAAAAAGTATTTTTTAATACTGTAATTATTTGAAATTTATTAAATATTTTAAAAAAATCATATTTTTTATTTTTTTCATTAATAAAATTAATATAATATTTATAATTATTAATACAAAAATTTAATAAAAAATTATAATTAAACTTTTTAGAATCATAAAAAACAAAATTACAATTTAAATTATTTTTTTTTATAAAACTATCTATAATATTATAATTACCAATATTTATAAAATGAGATATTTTTAATAAATCTTTGTTTTTAAAAAAACGATAATTTTTTTTTAAAAAAACAACATTATTATTTATTTTATAAAAATCAATATTTAACTTTTTTAAATTAAAATTTAAAATATATAAATTCTTTAACAATTCTTTTTTATAATTAACTAATGAATATTTACATTTACAAATATCATTAAAAAATGATCCAGGATCTATAGATCCTATTTGATTACTATCACCCAAAAATATAATTTTAATAAAATTATTTTTTAATAATTTAATTATATAAAAAAATAAATAAAAACTAATCATAGATGATTCATCAATTATTAATATTTTAGTATTAAATATATTATTATTAATAAAATAATTTTTTTCCTTATAATTTAAATTCAAAAATTTATGTATAGTAATAGCTTTATTAGGTAATAATTTAATTAAATTGTTATCAATAACTAAACGTTTAAAATTATTTTTTAAAGAATTTGTTAAATTAGATACAGATTTACCAGTATAAGATACTATCTTAATAGTATCTTTATTTTTTAATTTAAAAAATTTATACAAAATTAAAATTAATTTAGAAATTAAAGTAGTTTTTCCTGTACCAGGACCTCCAGAAATTATAGATATTTTATTAAAAAAAACATTTAAAACAGATATTTTTTGATAAACATCTATTTTAAATTCATCACAACATTTTAATATATAAAATATATCTTTTTTTTTAATAAAATAATCTTTAAAAAAATTATTTTTCATAAATTTTACTATTTCTGTTTCACAAACTCAAAATTTATTTAAATAAATATTATCTTTATAAAAAATAAAAGGAGTATTATTTTTTTGAAAATAAGAACTAATAATATTATTTTTATATAAAATTAAAATACAATCATAAATTGAAACATATTTTTTAAAAAAATAACTTAAAAAATCTAATATTAAATAATCAAACATATTTTTATTTAATATATTATTAATAGAAATACAAATATTACCTTTTTTTAAAGAATAACTTAATAAAAAAGCAAATAACATATTTATTTGAGAATGCAAAAAATTATCATTTTTAAATAAAAAAGAAAAATAAATATCTATTAATCTAATTTTCTTTTTTTTATAAATTTTTCATAAAAATATTTCTACTTCATTTATATACACATAATAATTTATTATATTTTAAAAAAATTACTTAATTTTTTTATTAATTTTCATTTAGGTTTTGTATAAAAAATACCATAATAAGAATTATTATAAATATCTAACAATAAACCTCTCAAAAAAATATAATAAACTCCACCAAAATTTAATTTATAATTATAATTAATAATATTTAATTTTAAATACTTATGTAATGCAATTACATATAATTGATATTGAATATCATATTTATGATATGACATCATTTTATATAAATTATTTTTATTATAAAAAAATAAATCATCACCAAATCAATTAGACTTATAATCAATAATATAATATTTATTTTTATATATAAAAAATAAATCTATTATACCATTTAAAAATCCTTTAAAAGAATCAATAAAACTAAAATTTCTATATAAATTAGAAATAAAATCATATTTAATAATTAATTTTTTATATAAAAAAAAATCAAAATTATTAACTACAGGTAAAAAAAAACTAAATTCTTTAAATATTTTTTTTTTATTTAAACTTAATAAATTTACATTAATAAAAGGTAAATTAACACTAAAAACATTTTTAATAATTTTTTTTATAAAAAAAAATCATTTTTTTTTAATATTAAATTCATACATATAATTTAATAAAAAATTATTATCTAAAAAATAAGAAAAACTAATATTTTCAAAAATTTTATGAAAAAAATTACCAATATTAGGACCTTTAGGTATATAAAAAGAATAATATTTTTTTTTTATACAAAAATCTTCTAAATTTATATAACTATCATATACATTATTAATATATAATTTAGAATAATTAATAATCTTATAAATATTTAAAAAACTTATTTTTTTTTTAAAAAAATATTTTTTATAAAAAATATTTTTATAATTAAAAATAAAAACATTTTTTTTTAAAATATTAAAATCTATAATACTAAAATTTATTTTTTTTTTTATAAAAAATTTTTTTTTACTTAAAATTTCTGAAAAACTTATATTTTTATTAAAATTTAATAATTTTACTATAGATGTATCAAAAAAATTATTAAACTTTAATTTATATAAAAAAATATTACATTGATATACAGATCTAGTAATAGCAACATATAATAAACGCATTTCCTCAGAAAACATTTCTTTATCAAAAAAACAATTATATTTTTTAGAATTAATAAAATTTAAATTAAAATTTCCAATATTACTTAAAAAAAACAAAAATTTATTTTTTTTTAAATTTATTAAAAATGGAATTCAAACAATATTAAATTCTAAACCTTTAGATTTATGTATAGTAGAAATCTTTATCCCATTTTTATCATAAATAAAAGTTCTTAAATAATATTTAGGATCAATATTAGAATCCTTATTTAAAATCTTTTCACTAAATCAACTAACTAAAAAATTTTTATCATTTATTTCATAAGATTTTTCCTGTAAAATTTCAGCAATATGTAATATATTTATACAATATTCATTGTCTTTACTAAAATTAAAATTACTATTTTTTTTAAATTTATCTAAAATATAATTTATTAATGAATAAACTCCAAACTCATTTCAAATATCAAAATATTTATTAAATTTATCTATTAAATTTAAATTCAACAAATCATTATTAATATACTGATTTATAGTAAAAATATCATAACCAAATATTCTTGAAGATAAAGAAATACTCATATTATTCTTAGATTCAGGAGATAAAATTGTTTTTAAAATAAACATTATTTCTTTAGATTCAATAGTATTAAAAATACTATTTTTATGTAAAATACAATTTATAGGTAAATTTAATTTTTTTAAAGAATCAAATATTAATTTTATTTCAGAATTCTTATAAACTAAAATAGAAATATCAGAAGGAAATAAATTTCTTTTTTTACCTTTAAAATATAAAAAATATTTTTTAGATTTTAATATTTTACATATTTTAAAAGCACAACAATCAGATATTTCTTTTTTAGAAACTACATTTTTTAATAAAAAAAAATTAAAAGGAAAAAATAAATTATTATTATTATCAAATATATTTAATAATTTATTTTTATAAGATGAAAATACTAATTCATATCTAACTTTATTTAAAAAAAAAGGATTATTTATATTAGTAAATAAATAATTTAAACTATCTATAAAATTTAAAGAAGATCTTCAATTAATATTTAAATTATATAAAAAATCTATATTTTTTTTAAATTTAATATAATTAAATATACTAGATCCTCTAAAAGAATATATAGATTGTTTAGGATCTCCCATAAATATAATTTTAATTCTTTTATTTTTTCTTTTTATATATATATTATAAAATATATTATATTGTAAAAAATCTGTATCTTGAAATTCATCTATAAAAACAATAGGATATTTTTTACATATAATTTTAATTAAAAAATAATTATTATTATTAATAATTATATCATTTAATTTAACTATTAAATCATTAAAACCTAAAATAGAATTTATATTTTTATATTCATATATTTTTTTTTTTACATAATCAAAACAACTAAAAATTATAAAATAATATAAATCATTCTTTACTAAAAAAATATTATTAATTTTTAAATAAATATTTTTAATTATTTTAATATAATTTAAAAATTTAAAACTCAAAATTAAATCATAAAATTTAAATAAACAACTAGGTATATAAAAATTTATTGTTTTAGATTCAGATCATATACAAATTATTTTAAAACTTTTCTTTAAAAAAATTATATTATTAAAAAAAACATTTTTTTTTAAAAAAAAAAAATTATATATATAACAATAATTTAATAATCAATATTTTTTAAATAAATTAATTTTATCTATTATATTATTATAACAATCTAAAATTGAATTATATTTATAAAAATAATTAAATTTAATATTAATAATATTAAACATACTTTTAATAAATTTAAATAATAAATTTGGATTAGACCAATAAAAATATATTATTTTACCAATATTTATTGGTAATAAATAAAAATATTTACGTCAAAAAGAAATAACAAAACTTTTAATTAAACTATCTTCATTATTAATTATATTAGATCTAAAATCAATTTTAGATAATAAAAAATAATCAAAAAGTATTTTTTTACAAAAACTATGTATAGTAAAAATAGAAGAACAATCTATATAATTTTCATATTTAATAAGTAAATTAACTATATTAAATTTATCTTTAATAAATAAATAAATATCTTTTATAGTATCATCAATACAATATTTTAAAATACAAGAAACTCTTAATTTTCTTATATTAATTAAAATTCTATTTTTTATTTCTAAAATAGCTAATTCAGTAAATGTTACTACTAAAATATTATCCATAAAAATATTAGAAAAATATTTATCTAAATTTATACCAAATAAAAAACGTATATATAATAAAGAAATTATATTTGTTTTTCCAGTACCAGCTGAAGCTTCTATTAAATTACTTTGACCTAAATATATATTTATAAAATTTATATTATTCATAAAAATTATTTTTTAAAAAATAAATTTTTAAACAAAGGAAATAACCATTTTTCTATATAAAAAATAATAAAATCAATACTAATATTTAAATTATATTTATTTATAAAATTATAAATATATACATCATTTATTTCACCATCATAAAAATAGTTTCCATAAAAAACATTATATATTTTTTTTTTATTTTTTTTTAAAAAAATATCAGAATACTTTTTTTTAGTATTTAAATTATATGAAGAAAACATTCATATATGACTACATTTAGGTAAAAGAAAAACAGGTTTTATAAAACTATTTAAAAAACCATAAATATAATAACTTAAATATTCTTCTGAAACAGATTTATCTAATGGAAAAAAATAATAAATACCATCATAACTATACAAATAACTAATTTTATTTCTACCTAAAAAACAATAAAACAAATGATCTATTCAAAAAATTAATATATCTAATATATTTATTTTTTTAGGTAATAATTTTATTAAATTACCTCTATTATTTTTAAAAAATTTTCCATAAAAATCTATACCATAAAATCTACAAAAAAATTTTTCTTCAAAAATAATAATATTATTATTTTTAATTCTTTTTATTAATAATAAAATATTAAATTTTTCTTTTTCTCATAAAATTTTACCAAAAAAACCAAAAGGTAATAAATTACCATATTTTAAATAAACAAATATATTATTTATATATTTTTTATTTAAAAAAAAATTAATAATTTTAACTTTAAATAAATAAAATTTAATAAAATTATAATTAAACAATTCATAATTAGAAATTGATACATCAAAAAAAAAATAATTTATTTTTAAAAAAACATTAAAAAAATATTTTATTGGATGAATTCAAAATTTATGCAAATCATCTAATAAAAATTTTTTTTTAATTTTTAAAAAATTAAAATTTAAACTAAATATAAAATATTTTTTTTTTAAAAAACTATTTTTTTTTTTTAAAAAAAAATATTTTTTAAAAAAATATTTTTCTTTATTTAAAAAATTTATTTTATATAAATTATCTATATAATTTAAAAAATTATTCAATAATAAAGAAGAATAACAAATTTTATTTTTAATAAAAGAAAAATTAATATAACTAATATATAATTTTTCTACAACAGAAATTAATATTTCTAAAAATAAATATTTATAATTATTAACTTTATCTATATCACAAATTCTTTTATAAAAATTAATTAAATTAAAATCACAAAAATATTCTTTTTTTGGAAAAATTCCATCATTCATACCTATTATACATATAACTTTATACTTAAATAACCTAAGAGATCCAATAGAACAAAAATTAATTTTATTTATAGAATAATTTTTATTTATTTTTTTACTTTTCAAAAATAAAAATAATATTTTTTTAAAACATTCTATATTAATTTTTAATTTATATTTATAAAATTTATAACTATATAATAATTTATTTCAAAAAATATTATTAAATAATAAATTATTTTTAATAATATTAAAACTAAAAAAATCTTTTAAAAGTTTAATACAAATATTTACTCAATCAGAAAATAAATAAATAAAATTTAATTTTTTTTGTCAAAAAATAATTTTAAATAAAAAACTAACTAATTTTTCTATTAAACTAGAAATAAAATTACTATATATCATAGAATATGGTATAATTTTATTTCATTCACAAAAATCATTATTTATACAATATCCTAATAAAATTCTATTAATTCCATTTAAAAGAGAAAAATAATTAAATTCTTTAATAAAATATTTAGATAATATATTATTTATATCACAACATATACCAATATCTTTAGAAATATTTATAATTATATTAAGTTCAAATAAACTTATATTAAATTTATCAGAAATAACTTTTTCTTTTAAAAAAGAAATTATATTTAAAAAATTAATATTTTTATTATATATATTTAATAAATTTAAAAAAATATTTAATAATTTATTATCATATAATACATTATTTTCCATAATATTATATGGAATATAATTGTTTTTATTATAACCAAAAACAGAATTAATATAAGGATAATATAAATCTAAATCACTAACCATAATAACTATATCACTTAATTTATAATCAAAATTAATTAATAAATTAAATAAAAAATTTTTTAATTCATTTAACTCATTTAAATAACCACAAAAAGATTTTATAATTATAGATTTATCATCTTTTATTTTATTTTTTTTATAAATTAATTTATTATTAAAATTTAAAATATCATTTTTAATTAAACTAATAATATTAGTATATTTATTTTTAATAAAAAAATTTTTTTCACAAAAATCATATTTATTTAAAAAATATAAAAATTCATAAAAACTTTTTCCATAATTTAATAAAATTAAATTACAATTTAAAAAATTTTTTTTATTATTATAAAAAAAATAACTAAAATTATTTTTTTTAAAAAAATTATTATAAAAAAAAACATGATTATATTTTTTACAAGGATTTAATAAAAAATAATTTACTGAAATATATTTTGATAATAAAAAAATAACATCTAAATATATAGGATAAATATATGAAACATTAAATATATATATAATATCTATATTTTTTTCTAAAAAAATATTATATTTTCTATTTATGTTTTTTATAAAAAAATAATATAATTTAGATTTATTTCATTTACAAAAAAAATTTTTATTAAAAAAATAAATAATTTTTCTTCATAAAATAGATTGTCAATTTTGATGAATATTATCTATATAATCTATTAATTTAAATTTTTCTCATTTATATAATCAATCTACACGATATTTTAAATATTGATCATATATATTTGATATTTCAAAAGACAAAGAAACTAATTTTTTATTATTAATATCATTATACAAATATTCTTTAATAAAAAAAAATTCTTTATTATTTATTAATTTTGGTAACAAGTATAAAATTACTCAAAATAAATTTTCCTTTTTAAAAAAATCATTATCAGATATATCAGGTATAATTAATTTATAAATATTTCATATAAATTTATCAATTAATAAAAAATTAAAATTAGCACATATACCTAATTTTCTAGATAAAAACATCTTTAACATAAAAGATGTATTATAATTAGGTATTATTACAATAATTTCCTTAGGAAATTTTTTTTTAATATTTTTTTTTTTTACTAAATCTAAAAAAACAGATTTAAGTTTATTAAAACAATTAGATTGATATAAATTAAACATATAATTTAAAATTTAAAATAATTTAAAAAATAAAAAACAAAAAAATAACATAAAAATAACATAAAAAAATTTATTTTTAAAAAAAAATCTTACTCTTATTTTAAATGGTCAAAATAATTTAACTCCATGACTAGTAAAAATATCAGCTATTATATGACTTAAATAACCTAAAAACATACCTACAATAACATCTATATCTAAATTTAAATATAAATTATTTATATAAATTAAAAATAACAAAAAAATAATTAATCCAAATATACTATGAGTTATATTTCTATGACCAAATATTTTATATATAATAATAGAAACATATTTAAATCTATTACCTATATATGAATTAGGATGATCTATATCAGGTAATAAAAAAGTTATTAATGAACCACAAATAATATGTAATAAATCTACTTTATAAAAAAATTTAGTATATAATTTAACTAAAAAAAAAACAAAAAAAATAGAAAATATAAAATGATTTTTAATATTCACAATAATAAATTTAATAAAATATTTAAAAAAATAACTATATATAAATTATATATAGTTAATTAAAATAAATATATAAATTTTATAAAATTAATAATTAAATAAAATAAATACTAAATAAATATAATATAATATATATTATTATATTTAATATATTAAATAAAATGTTAAAAAATAGAGATCATAGATTAATAAATAAAAAAATGAATTTATATCATATAAATGATAAATCTCCAGGAATGATTTTTTGATTAAATAAAGGATTAATAATACTAGAAAACATTAAAAATTTAATAAGATCAAAATTAAATAAACATAAATATATAGAAGTTAATACAGCTTGTTTAATTAATTTAAACATGTGAATTAAAAGTGGACATTGAAAAAATTACAAAAAATACATTTTTTATACTAAATCAAGAAAAAATTTTTTTTGTGTAAAACCTATGAATTGTTTAGGTCATATAGAAATATACAAACGAAAAATAAGATCTTATAAAGACTTACCCATAAAAATATCAGAATTTGGTATATGTCATAGAAATGAAAAATCAGGCTCATTACATGGATTAATGAGAACAAGATCATTTACACAAGATGATGCCCATATATTTTGTTCTTTAAAACAAATAAAAAAAGAAATAATAAAATGTATAAAAATAACTAAAGAAATATATAAAAAATTTAATTTTAATAAAATTGAAATATTTATATCAACAAAACCTAAAAAATATATAGGTAAAAAAGAAACATGAATAAAAACAGAAAAAATATTAATTGATATATTAAATAAAAAAAAAATAAAATACAAAATAAAAAAAAATGAAGGTGCTTTTTATGGACCAAAAATAGAATTTGTTTTATGCGATAATTTAAAAAGAAAATGACAATGTGGAACTATACAATTAGATTTTTTTTTACCAAAAAAATTTAAAATTATTTTTTTTAATAAATATAATAAAAAAGAAACACCTATAATAATACATAGAGCAATATTAGGATCATTAGAAAGATTTATAGGAATATTAATAGAACAAACTAATGGTTGATTACCATTATGGTTAACACCAATACAAGTAGTTGTTATTAATATATCTATTAAACATTTAAAATATTCTAAATATATATTAAAAAAATTAAAAAAAAATAATATAAGATCTATAGGTGATTTTAGAAATAAAAAAATAAATTTTAAAATAAGAGAACATACTTTACAAAAAATTCCATACATGATAATATGCGGCGATAAAGAATTAAATTCAAAAAAAATTAATTTAAGAGAAGTTTTAAAAAAAAAAAATAAAGAAATAAAAATAAATGATTTTATAAAAATAATAAAAAAAAAAAATAAAGGAGAATCTTATTAAAATTTATAAAAAAAATATAATAAACAATAAATATAAAATAAATGAAAATATAAAATCTAAAATAATAAAAATTATTGATATTAAAAATAAAAAAACAAAAATAATAGATACAAAAAATGCTATAAACATAGCAAAAAAAGAAAATTTAGATTTAGTAGAAATAAATTCAAAAGTAAATCCACCAATATGCAAAATAATAAATTTTGGAAAATTTATATATAAAAAATATAAAAAATTTAAAAAAAAAAATAAATATTTTAATTTAAAAGAAATAAAATTTAGATTAAATACATATAAAAATGATTTTTTAATTAAAATTAATAAAATAAAATATTTTATAAAAAAAAAAAATAAAGTTAAAATAACAATTATTTTAAGAGGAAGAGAATTTTTATATAAAAATATAGCAATAAATATGTTAGAAAAAATAAAAAACAAATTAAATAATATATGTACAATAATATCATATCCAAAAAAAACAGAAAAAAAACAAATAAATATGATTATAATTGCAAAAAAAAATAAATAAAACGATATGACAAAAATAAAAACTGTAAAATCAATAAAAAAAAGAATAAAAAAAACATCTTCTAAAAAAATAAAATTTAAACCTTGCAATCTTAGACATATATTAACAAAAAAAAATAAAAAAAGAAAAAGAAAATTAAAAAAAAAAAAAATAGCAAAAAAATATATAAAAAAACTAATAAATAAAAAATGTCCATATATATAGGAAAAAAAAATGACAAGAGTAAAAAGAGGTGTAACTTCACATAAAAAACACAAAAAAATATTAAAAGAAGCTAAAGGATATTATGGTTCAAGATCAAGAACTTATAGATCAGCAAATCAAGCAGTAATAAAATCTAAACAATATTCATATATACATAGAAAACAAAAAAAAAGAAACCAACGATCTATATGAATAATTCAAATAAATGCAAAAATAAGAGAATATGGTATTTCATATAATAAATTTATATATAAACTAAAAAAAATATCTTTAAATATAAATAGAAAAATATTATCTAATATAATTAATAATGAAAAAAAATCTTTTAAAAAAATAATATCTTTAATAAAATAAAATATTTATATGATAAATAT
Source organism: Candidatus Stammera capleta (assembly GCA_036689375.1). Lineage (GTDB taxonomy): Bacteria > Pseudomonadota > Gammaproteobacteria > Enterobacterales > Enterobacteriaceae > Stammera > Stammera capleta_AQ. The sequence continues at coordinate 195,291 of CP144808.1, forward strand.
TATTAAAACAATAAAAAAATTTATTATAAAAATAAAAAAATCAAAAAATAAAAAAGATATAGAAAAAATAAAAATAAAATATTTAGGAAAAAAAGGATATATAAACTATTTACTAAAAATACTAAAAAAATTACCAAAAAAAAAAAAAACCAAATATAGGCAAAAAAATAAATAAAATAAAAAAATATTTTATAAAAAAAATAAATATTTATAAAAAAAAAATATCAAAAAAAAAAAAAAATAAAAAATATATAGATTTATCATTACCAGGATATAATTATATTATAGGAAATTTACATCCAATAAGTATAACAATAAATAAAATAGAAAATTTTTTTAATAAATTAGGATTTAAAAATATAATAGGAAAAGAAATAGAAGATAAATATCATAATTTTGATTTATTAAATATACATAAATATCATCCTTCTAGAACAAAAAAAGATACATTCTGAATAAATAAAAAAATACTTTTAAGAACACAAACTACATGTATTCAAACAAGATATTTAAAAAAAAATAAACCACCATTAAAAATAATAACATCAGGATGTGTATTTAGAAAAGATAATGATTCTACACATACTCCTATGTTTCATCAAATAGATTGTTTTTTAATAGATAAAAATATAAATTTTTCAAACTTAAAATATATAATAAAAAAATTTATTTTTAATTTTTTTAAAAAAAAAATAAATATAAAAATTATACCTTCATATTTTCCATTTACAAAACCATCAGCAGAAATTTTTATACAAAATAAAAATAAAAAATGAATAGAAATTTTAGGATGTGGATTAATACATAAAAAAATACTTAATAAATTTAAAATAAATACTAAAAAATATTCTGGTTTAGCATTAGGTTTAGGAGTAGAAAGATTAACTATGATAAAATATAATATAAAAAATATAAAAACATTATATAAAAATAATATAGAATTTTTAAAACAATTTAATTAAAATGAAATTTTTAGAAAAATGAATAAAAAAAAAAATAAAAACTAATTTAAATACAAAAAATATAATTTCAATATTAAATAATTATGGTTTTGAAACAAAAACATCAAAAATTAAAGAAATAATCAATACAAAAAAATATAAAATAAAAAAAATAATAAAACAAAAAAAAATATCTAATTATATTTCATATATAATAACAAAAAATAAAAAAAAAAAAATATATATAAAAAAAATATCTGAAAATATAACAAATAAAAAAATAATAATAAAAAATAAAACAATAAAAAATAAATTTTTAAATATTAAAAAAATACAATATGGAGAAAAATATATTTTTTTAATATATAAAAAAAAAAAAGAAATAAAAAAAATTAAAAATTATATAAATAAAAATAATATATTAGAAATAAATATACCAAATAATAGAATTGATTGTAATAATATAAATGGAATATCAAATCAAATATTAAAATTAATAAAAAAAAAAAAAACAAAAAATAAAAAAAAAATAATAAAAAAAAATAAATATAAAAAAAATAAATATACATTAATATTTAAAAATAAAAAAAAAATAAATAATTATAAATATTTAATAATTAAAAATATAAATCTAAAAAAAATAAAAAAAAATAAAATAATAAAAAAAATATCAAAAAAAAAAAATATTAATTTTAATAAAAAAATATCAAAAATATTTTATTTAAATTTAAAAAAATGAGGACAAAAAATAACATATCTAGATTTAGATAAAATAAAAAAAAAAAATAATAATAAAAAAATAATAATTATAGATAAAAAAAAAAATAATAAACAATTTAATATAAACAAAAATACAAAAAATATAATATTAATAGCACCATTATTTAAAGAAAAAGAAATATTAAAAAAAAATTTTAAAAATAATAAAAAAAATAATAATAAATACATTAGTAACTATGATAAAAAAATACAAGAAAAATCCTTATATGATGTATCAAAAAATATAAATTTATTATTTGGAGGAAAAATTACATATATAAAAACAAAAATAATTAATAAAATAAAAAAAAAAAAAATTTTATTAAAAATAAATAAAATAAAAAAAACAATAGGAATAAAAATAAATAAAAAAAAAATAATAAAAATATTAAAAAATATAAATTGTAAAATAATAAACAAAAAAAAATTTATATTAATAATAATACCAAATCACAGAAAAGATTTAAAAAATCAAGATGATATAATAGAAGAAATAATAAAAATAAATGGATATAAAAAAATTAAAGAAAAATCATTTTATTCAAAAATTTTAATAAAAAATGAAAATAATATAATAAAAAATATAAATAAAATAAAAAATATATTAATAAATATAGGATATAAAGAAACAATAAATTTTCATTTTTCTAATAAAAAAAAAGAAAAAATAATACAAAATAAATATAAAAAAATAAAAATAAACAACCCAATATCAAAAAATTATTCTATATTAAGAACTTCATTAATACCTGGATTAATAGATAACTTATTATATAATATAAAAAGACAACAAAATAAAATAAAAATATTTGAATTAGGAACATGTTATACATATAATAAAAAAAAAATAAAACAATTTAAATATATTTCAGCAATTATATATGGATATAAAGAAAAAAATAAATGATATAATAAAAAAAGTAATTTATTTAATTTCTACGATATAAAAGGAGATATAGAATATATATTTAAAAAACAAAAAAATAAAAATATTATTATAAAACCATCTAAAAATAAAATTTTAGATAAATATCAAAATGCAGATATATTAATAAAAAAAAAAAAAATAGGATATATAGGAATGCTAAATAATAAAATTCAAAAAAAATATTCTATAAAAAAAAATATATTTTTATTTGAAATAAAACTAAAATATATTTTAAATAAAAAAAAAATAAAAATAAAAAAAATATCAAAATTTACATATAATAAAAGAGATATAACAATAATAATAAACAAAAATATCTTATTATATAAAATTATAAATAAATGTTTATTAATTAATAAAAAACAAATTAAAAAAATAAATATAATAAAAATATATAAAAATAACAAATTAGAAAAAGAAAAAAAAAAAAATATAACTCTAAGAATTTATATACAAGATAATAAAAAAACTTTAAATGAGAATAATATAGAAAAAATAATAAAAAAATGTAAACATTTATTAAAAAAAAAATTTTTTGCTATAATTGAATAATAATATTATGAATTATAATAAAAAAGATATATTAAATTATATAAATAGTTTAACTAAAATAAAAAAAAAAACTATTAAAATAATAATAAATGTTTTTTTCAAAGAAATAAGTTATTTATTAATAAATAAAAAAAATATAAAAATAAATGGTTTCGGAAAATTTATTATAAAAAAAAAAAATCCTAAAAAATGAAAAAATCCATTAACAAAAAAAAATATTTATATAACTTCAAAAAAATCAATTATTTTTATAGCAAGTAAAAAATTTAAAAAATTTATAAAAAAATAATACTAATTGATATTAGTATTTTATTTAAAAAAAAAAATAAAAAAAAATAAATAAATAAAAAAATAATATATTTATATATGAATAATTTAGAAATTAAAAAAAAAATTTTTAAAACAAAAGATAATTATTTATTACCAATATTTTATGTAAAAAAAAAAAATATAAAAAAAAAAAAAATAATAATAGTTATAGAAGAAATATTTGGAGTAAATAAAAATATAAAAAATATATATATAAATATAGCAAAAAAAAATTACATAGTTATAGCTCCAGAATTACTATCAAGAATTAAAAATATAAATTTTAATCAAAATATAAAAAAATTAAGAAAAACAATAAATTCTATACCAGACAAATATTTTTTATATGATTTAAATCAAATAATAATATCATTTAAAAAAAAATATAAAACAAATAAAATTGGAATAACTGGATTTAGTTGAGGTGGTAGAATTACATGATTATTATCATATTTTTATAATCAAAATATAAAAACATCAGTTATATGATATGGAAAATTAAAAAATAAAAAAAATAATAATCAACTAATAAATCCTATAGATATAATAAACAAAATTAAAATACCAACTTTAGGATTATATGAAGATAAAGATAAAATAATACCAATAAATATTGTAAAAAAAACAATAAAAAAAATAAAAAAAAAAAAAAAAAAAATAAAAATAATAATATATAAAAATTCTAATCATAGATTTTTTGAAAATAATAAAAAAATATCAAAAAAAGCATTAAAAAAAATGTTTGATTGATTTAATAAATATATAAATTAATTAATAAGGATTAAATAAATGAAAAAATATTCATATAAAGATTATGAATCAACTATTAATAACGTAAATAAATATATATATAATGTATACGGTTGAATGTCATGTGGGTTACTACTTACAGCTTTTACAGCGTGATATACAACTAAAATACCAATTTTATTAGAAATGATATTTTTTAATAGACTATTTTTATTTACTATAATAATAACACAACTTATAGTAGTATTCATAATATCTAATATGATAAATAAATTAACTATTAATATAGCTATAACTTTATTTATGTTATATTCAATGTTAACAGGATTATCTATTTCTAGCATATTTTTAATATATACTTATACATCAATTTCTGTAACATTTTTAATTTCTAGTTTAATGTTTGCATCAATGAGTTTATGAGGATATATATCTAAACAAGATCTAACTAAAGCAGGAAATATATCTATAATGATTTTAATAGGAATAATAATTTCTACAATAATAAATACAATAATACAAAGTCAATATTTATTATGAATAATATCATATATAGGTATAGTATCATTTTCAATTTTAATTTCATGAGATACACAAAAATTAAAAGAAATAGGAATAAATTTAATAAATAATAATGAACAAATAAAAAAATATTCAATTTTAGGAGCATTAATATTATATTTAGATTTTATAAATTTATATCTACTAATACTAAAATTGGTAGGAATAAAATCAGAAGATGAAAATAAAAATAACTAAAATTAAAAAAAAAATAATAATACTTTTTGCAATAATATCTTATAATAAAAATATTTATTTTTGTAAAAAAATAATTAAAGAAATAAAAAATACAAATAATAAAGTATTTTTTATAAATATAAATAAATGTTTTATAGAAATAAATAAAAATAAAAAAACAAAAATATGATATGGTAAAAAAATTATAAAAAAAATAGATATATTAATACCAAGAATAAGTTCAAATAAATATAATTACATATCCTTAAATATATTAAAAGAATTAGAAAAAATAAGTACAATAACTATTAATAATTATAATTCTATAATAAATACTAATAATAAATTTATTATGTTATCAAAATTAACAAAAAAAAATATATCTATTCCAAAAACTATATATATAAATAAATATATAAATATAAAAAAAATAATAAATAAAATAAATAACCCATATCTTATAATAAAAACTATAAATGGATGTCAAGGAAAAGGAATATATCTTATAAAAAATAAAAAAAAAAATATAAAAAAAATACAAAATATATTAAATAAAGAAAAACATATTTTAATACAACAATATATAAAACAAAAATATAATCATGATATAAGATATATAATATTTAATAATAAAATATTGTTTTGTATAAAAAGAATAGCTAAAAAAGGAGAATTTCGTTCAAATATATCTCAAGGAGGAATTCCTTGAGATACAAAAAAAAAAAAAAAAGAAGAAAATATGGCAATAGAAGCAACAAAAAAATTAAAATTAATTTTCTCTGGAGTAGATATTTTAAGAGATAAAAATAATAAATCATTTTTAATAGAAGTTAATTCAAATCCAGGTATAAAATCAATAGAAAAAATATATAAAAAAAATATAACAAAAAAAATATTAAAACTAATAATAAAATATTATTTATCTAACTTAATAAATTTTTTATAAGAATTTAAAATTATTTTTTTAGCTTCATTTACATCATATCAACCATCAATCTTAGTTCATTTATCATTATCTAAATCTTTATAATGTTCAAAAAAATAATATATTTTATTTAAATATTTATCAGATAAATCATATATATCTTGTATATCATCATATTTATTAGTAATATTATAATTAGGAACAGATAATATTTTATTATCTATACCTGAATCATCTACCATTTTTAAAACCCCTATAGGTCTAGAATTTATAATTACTCCAGGTAATAAAGAATAATCACAAAAAACTAAAACATCTATATTATCATTATCCTCAGATAAAGTATTATTTATATAACCATAATTACAAGGATATAATAAAGGTGTTTTTATAAATCTATCAACAAAAATTAAATTATAATTATTATTAACTTCATATTTAACAAAAGAAGAATTTAATGAAATTTCTATAATTACATTTATATCATCTGGAATATTATTTCCAGGTATAATATTTTTAAAATTCATTTTTTTTTCCAATAAAATTATATAATATATATTATAATATAATAATAAAATTAATTATATAATTTAAATATATATAAATATAATATGAAAAAAATTAAAAAAATATATAAAAATAAAATAATAAAATTATTTAATTTAATAAAAAAAGAAATAAATGGAAAAATAGAAATAAAAGTTTTAATAAATAAAGAATTACATATAAATATAAAAAATCAAAAAATAGAAAATATAGAATTTAAAAAAAAAAACATAATAAAAATAAATGTATATTATAAAAAACATAAATGTGGAGTAATTATAAATAATTTTAAAAAAAAAATAATATTAGATTGTATTAAATATATAAAAAATATAATAAAATATACACCTAAAGATAAATATGAATTACCAAATCTTGAAATATTTAAAAAGAAATATGAAAAAAATTTAGGTATAAATTTCAATGATGATATTTCGATAAAAGAAATGATAAATATTTCTAAAAATATAGAAAAAAATTCAATTAATATAAATAAAAAATTCCAAAGTGATGGAACATGTTTTGCAAAAAAAAAAATACTTTTTTTAATATATAATAATAATAAAATATTAAAATATTATACTAATAAATATTATATTATAATTCATAATTTAATAATAAAATATAATAAAATAATGGAACAAGACACAAATTATATTTGTAGTCATAAATTATCAGATATAATAACAAAATATCATTTCATTAGTAAAAATTTAACAAAAAAAATGTTAAAAAAAATAAAACAAAAAAAAATAAAAACACAAAAAACATCAGCAATATTTGCTTATGAAAGTAAAACAGAAATATTTAAATGACTAATATCATCTATAAATGGAAATAATATTTATAATAAAACATCATGAATATACAAAAAAAAAAATAAAAATATTTTACCTAAATGAATGAATATAATAGAAAATCCACATATATATAAAGGAATAGGAACTAAACCATTTGATTTAAATGGATTAAATACAAGAAAATATTATGTTATAAAAAATGGAAAATTAAAAAATTTAATACTTAATTTATACTATTCAAAAAAATTAAATAAAAAAAATACATGTAATGCTGGAGGAATACATAACTGAATATTTTATAATAGAAAAAAACAAATAAATTTTAAAAAATTAATTAAAATAATGAATAATGGAATAATAATAGATAAATTACTAGGACAAGGAATAAATATAAGTAATGGATTTTATTCAAATGGAATATCTGGATGATTAGTAAAAAAAAAAAAAATAAAATTTTACTTTAATGAAGCTACAATATCAGGAAATATAGAAAATTTATATAAAAATATAATATATATGAGTAATGATATAAATATATATTCAGATATAAGATCAGGATCTATATTAATAAAAAATATACAAATTACTGGAAAATAAAAATATTAAATTAATATAAATTATTACAATTAAGAATATTAAATATATAAAATAAATAATTTATAACATTTTCTCTACTAAAAAATAATCAAGATCTTGGATCATAAAATTTTTTATTAGGTTTATTTTTATCTTTAGGATTTCCTATTTGAGATAATAAATAATATTTATTATTCAAATAATATTTTAATATACCTTCTCAAGAACGCCATTGTATATCTGTATCTAAATTTATTTTTACAATACCATATTTTATAGATTCTTTAATAATACTTTCCTTTGTTCCAGATCCTCCATGAAAAACAAAACTTAACAATTTATTATTACTAATATTTAATTTTTCTTTAATTAATTTTTGAGATTCATATAAAATTAATGGTTTCATTTCTATATTAGATTTATTATAAACACCATGTATATTACCAAAAGAAGCTGCTATAGTAAAAAATTTACTTATTTTAATTAATTTTTTATAAGCATAAAATACATCAACTGGTGAAGTATATAATTTACTATGATTAATATTAGTATTATCTAATCCATCTTCTTCTCCTCCAGTACATCCTAATTCTATTTCTAGATTAATATTAAATTTAGAAAATTTTTTTAAATATAAAGAACATATATCTATATTTTCAACTAAATTATAATTAGATAAATCAATCATATGAGAAGTAAACAAAGATTTCCCAATATAATTATAATGATTTAATAATCCATCAATTCAAGGTAAATTTTGTTTATTACAATGATCGGTATGTAATATAACAGGAATATTATAATATTTAGCTGCATCATTTATATAATTCGCAGCTAAAATAGATCCATATACTGCTGATTTAATAATATTTTTTTTATAAAAAAAACCTCCAAAAAATATAGAACTAGAAAAAGAAAATTGAATAATAGAAATAGTTCTTTTTTTTTTTGAAGCAAATAATACAGAATTAACTGAATTAGTATCAATACAATTAATAGCAGGTAAAGAAAAAATATTTTCTTTAGCTAAACTAAACAAATTATGCATATCTGATGCATTCATTACACCTGGTTTAAAATTAAAATGTTTCATAAATTTAATCACAATTAATTATTTTTTTTTAATAAAGAAATAATAGGAAAATCTCTTTTTTCAATAAATTTTAAAAATGAACCTCCTCCAGTAGATACATATGAAATCTTATTTAAATCACCAAATTTTTCAATTGCTAAAATAGTATCTCCTCCTCCAATTATACTAAAAGCTTTACTATTACATATAGCTTTAGAAATAAATTTAGTACCAATATTAAATTCATCAAATTCAAAAGCACCAACAGGACCATTTCATAAAATTGTATTAGACTTACTTATTATATTTAATACTAATTTTATTGTTTTATCTCCAAAATCCATTATTTCTTCATTATCATATATATTATTAACTTTTTTGATATAATATTCAAAATTATTTTTTTTTTTTGATTTAACTCTACAATCTATAGGTATAAATATATTTTTATTTAAAATTAATTTTTTAGCTATATTTGCATAATTAGGTTCATATAAAGATTTACCAATATTATTATTTATAGAAATAAATGTATTTGATATACCACCACCCACAACTAAACTATCACATATTTTTGATAATTTTCTTAAAACATTAAATTTAGTAGATATTTTAGCTCCTCCTACTATAGCAACCATAGGTTTTTTAGGATTTAACATAACAGAATTTAATGTTTTTACTTCAGAATAAAATAACAAACCAGAACAAGAAATAGATGCAAATTTAGCTACACCATAAGTAGAAGAATGTTTTCTATGTGCTGTACCAAAAGCATCCATAACAAAAACATCACAAAATGAAGCATATTTTTTAGATAAATTTATATTATTTTTAACCTCACCAATATTAAATCTAACATTTTCTAAAACAATAATTTTACTATTAATTTTATCAAATAAATTTTTACAATTTAAATAATTTTTAAATAAATTTATAGAAATATTAAAATAATTTTCTAAATATTTTACTATAGGAAATAAAGAATAATTTTTATCAAATTTTCCAGGATAAGGTCTTCCTAAATGAGACATTATAATAACATTTGAACCTTTATTTAAAACATATTCTATAGTTGGAATAGATAATTTAATTCTTCTATCAGAAATAATTTTTCCATCTTTAATAGGTACATTTAAATCAGATCTAATTAAAACATTTTTTTTATATAAATTAACATCTTTTATATATAACATAATAACCTTTATAAAATTTATTAAAAATTTAATAATCAAAAGAATTATTTCATAATCTAAAAAATTCTTTTCTATATTTAAATGCTACTTTAGGAAAATATTTAAAATATAAAATATTTTCAGCATTAAATTTATTAGCAGAAAATGTATAATTATAAGAACCTGTTTCTAAAGAAACATAATCAATTAATAAAAATTTATTATGCATAATTTTATAATTATAACTTAATCTATATGGAACCTTATAAAAAATTAATTTTTTTAAAACATACATATTTTTATCTATATTTTTACCATTTAATAAAATTTTAACATTAACACCATTTAAATGTTTTTTTAAAATAGCATTTAAAATATTTTTACTAGTAAAAATATATGCAGATAATAAAATTTCTTTACTAGAATTTAAAATAATATTAACTACTTTTTTTTCTATTTTATCTCTAGGTGAAAAATAAATAAATAATTTATGTTTTTTTAAAAAATTATAAGAAAAACAATTATTTATAAAAAACAAAAAAAAAAATAAAAAATATAATATATTCATATTACTAAATATTATTTATATCTAATAATAATTTACCTAATCAAACTGATAATCTATTTTCAGTTAATTCTAATTGACAATCTTCATCAATAACTAATCCAATAAAATATTTTTTATTAAATAAACTTTTAGAATGAATAAAATTATAATTAATATTAGGCCAATAACCAATTAAATTAACTTTTTTTTTAATTATTACTTTATATAAAAAATACATTCCATTACAAAAAAAATCACTATAATTTTCTTGATTACCACAACCAAAAAAAGCAACAGTTTTTCCATCTAAATTTATTGTTTTTAAAATATTTAAAAATTCATTTCAATCATTTTGTAATTCACCACAATATCAAGTAGAAGTACCTAAAATAAAAATATCAAAATCTAAAAAATCATTTTTTGAACTTTTTGCTATATTTAAAACTTTTACATAAAAATAAATACTTATTTTATTATATATAAAATAAGCAATTTTTTTTGTATTACCAGTTTCACTTCCAAAAAATATACCAATTTTTTTCATATTTATAAAATAAATTTATATTAAATTAAAATAAATAAATAATATATATTATACTCTATAATATAAATATAATTAAATTTTAATACAAATTAAAATAATTAATATTATTAAATAATTTTTTATATATATGAAAAAAAAAAAAAAAATAATAATAATAATAGATTCTGGTATAGGTGGATTATATCTATTTAAATATATTAAAAATTTTAATAAAAATTATATATATATTATGGATAATGAAGGTTTTCCATATGGAAATAAAAATTATTTATATATATATAAAAGAATATACAAAATAATATTATTAATAAAAAAAAAATATAAAATAAATTTACTTATAATTGCATGTAATACAGCAAGTATCACATGTATGAAAATTTTAAAAAAAAAATTTAATTTTAATATAATAGGAACATTTCCTAATATTAAAAAAGCAAAAAAAAAAACAAAAAATAAAAATATATTATTATTAGGAACATTTATAACAATAAATTCAAATTATTTAAATAAAAAAATAAAAAAAAATAAAAAATTTAATATAATTAAATATTATTCATCTTCTTTAGTTAAAGAAGCAGAAAAAAAAATAGTTAAAAATAAAATAAATAAAAAAAAAATAAAAAATATATTTAATAAAATTATAAAAAAAAAAATAATACCTGATACTATAATATTAGGATGTACACATTTTTCATTTTTAAAAAAAGAAATAAAAAAAATATTTAAAAAAAAAATATTTTTTATAAACTATTTTTCAAATATAAAAAAAAAAATAAAAAAATATATATTAAAAAAAAATAAAAAAACAAAAAAATATTTTTTTTATACCAAAAAAATTTTTTTAAATTTAAATTTTATTAATATTATAAAAAATAAATATAATTTTAATTATATAAAAAAAATAAAAATATAAATATATGAAAAATCTATTATTAAATTTAAATCAATATCAATTATATATTATATATATATTAATTATAATAAATAAAATAATAGAATTTCCAATAATATTAATTACTCATAATATATATACAATAATATATATATATAATAAAAAAAAAAATAAATTCAAAAATATACTATTATTAAATATAGTAATTTTAATATGTTTATTAATAAAAAAAATAATAAAAAATTATTTTTTTATAGAAAGACCTTATAATGAAATAATTAAAAATAATAATATAATAAATAAAATACCTTATTGATTAATAAAATACTGAAATAAAAAAAAAGATAGTTCATTTCCATCAGGTCATAGTATTTACTCAAGTTTTTGAATATTATATTTTTTAAAATATAAAAAAAAATGATATATAAAAATAAATATAATAATATTAATAATAATAACAATAAGCAGAATAATATTATATGTTCATAGAATACAAGATATAATGTTTAGTATATTAATTTCATTTACAATGAAAAAATTATTTAAAATATAAACTTAATTTATAATTTATATATATAAAAATCTTTTGCATATTTAACATATGGAAATAAATTATTACATTCATTAATCATTTTTTTTAAATCATATTCATTATATCTAGAACTAAAATGATTTATAATTAATTTTTTTACATTATATTTTTTTGCTAAACAAGCAGCTTGAATATTAGTAGAATGACCTCTCAAATTAGCTTTTTTTTTTAAAGAATTATCTAATGTAGATTCATGAATTAATAAATCCAAATTCATTAAATATTTACATTTACGTTTTAATGGAGCAGTATCACCTAAAATAGCTATTTTTTTTCCAATTATTTTAGGACCTAAATAATCAGATCCCTTTATAAATTTATTATTTATAATAATATTTTTTCCTAATTTTAAATATTTATATATAGGACCAGGTAATATACCATCAGATATTAACTTATTTTTATTTAAAGAACCTACTTTATCAACTTCCTCTATTCTAAAACCATAACATTCAACAGTATGATTTAAAAGAAAAGAAAAAACTTTATATTTACCATTATCAAATATTTTTCCTTCATTTATTTCATAAATATTAATAGGAAAATTTATATAAGATTTAGTTAAATGTAAACATTTATATATAAAATTTTTTATACCTTTAACTCCATAAATTTCTAATAATTCACTAGAATTACTTACCGATCTACTATTTAACAATCCAGGTAAACCAAATATATGATCACCATGCATATGTGTAATAAATATTTTTTTAATTTTACTTAATTTAATAGAAGTATGTAATATTTGATGTTGAGTTGCTTCTCCACAATCAAAAAGTCATATTTCATATTCATTACTATTTAATATTAAAGCTGTACTAGTAACATTTCTTCTAATACTTGGAGAACCAGCATTAGTTCCTAAAAATTGAATTAACATTTTAAATAACCAAAAAATATATTAAAATATTTATAAAAATATTACAATTATAATTAAATTAATTATAATTATATAATATAAAAAAAAATTTAATAATAATTAAAAAATTTTAAATAAATAAAATGAAAAAAAAAATAGGTATATTAACTAGCGGTGGAGATTCACCTGGAATGAATACAGCAATAAGTTGTATAGTAAAAGAATGTATTAAAAATAATTTTTTAATATATGGATTTTATAATGGTTATTATGGATTATATAAAAAAAAAATAAAATTATTAAATAATTATGATTTAACATATATATATAATCAAGGAGGAACATTTTTAAAATCATCAAGATTTGAAAAATTAAAAGATATAAAAATAATCAAAAAAATAATAAATAAAATAAAAAATATAATTGATGTATTAATAGTAATTGGAGGAGAAGGATCATATATAGGAGCTAAAAAACTAACAGATAATGGATTACCATGTATAACATTACCAGGAACAATAGATAATGATATACATAATACTGATTATACAATAGGATATTCTACAGCAATAAATACTATAACAAAATGTATAGATAAAATAAAAAATACATCAATATCACATAACAGAATTTCTATAATAGAAGTAATGGGTAGAAAAAATGGATCACTAGCTATATCATCTGCTATTTCATGCGCATGTGATTTTATAATAATTCCAGAAATAAAATTTGATGAAAAAATCTTTTTTGAAAAAATAAAAAAAAAAATAAATAAAAATAAAAAAAATTTAACAATTATAATAACAGAAAATATATGCAATATATATAATTTATCTAAAAAAATAGAATATAAATTTAAAAAAGAAACAAGAGCAACAAACTTAGGATATATCCAAAGAGGAGGATCTCCTATATATTTCGACAGAATTTTAGCAACAAAAATGAGTTTATTATCTATAAAATTAATTAAAAAAAATATATTAGGAGTCTCAATAGGTATAAAAAATAATAAAATAATATATAATAAATTAGAAAAAAAAATAAAAAATAAAAAAAATAAAATAAATAAAAATATTATTAAAATAATAAATTATATTAATGAATAATAAAACAAATTTTATATATAAAATAATTGAAAAAGATATTTACAAAAAAAAATATAAAAAAATAATAACACGTTTTGCTCCAGAACCAAATGGGTATTTACATATAGGACATGCAAAATCAATATATATTAATTTTAATATAGCAAAAATTTATAATGGAAAATGTAATTTACGTTTTGATGATACTAATCCAAAAACAGAAAAAAAAAAATATATAAATGAAATTATAAAAGATATAAAATGATTAGGATTTAAAATAAAAAACAGAATAAAATATGCATCTAATTATTTTTATAAATATTATAAATATGCATTATTATTAATAAAAAAAAATTTAGCATATATAGATTCATTATCAGAAGAAAAAATAAAAAAATATAGAGGAACATTTAAAAAACCTGGAATAAATAGTCCATTTAGAAATAGAACAATAAAAGAAAATCTAGAACTTTTTAAAAAAATGAAAAATGGAGATTTCAAAGAAAAAGAAATATGCTTAAGAGCAAAAATAAATATGAATTCAACAAATATATTATTAAGAGATCCTATAATATATAGAATAATATATAAAAAACATCCAAAAACACAAAAAAAATGATGTATATATCCAACTTATGATTTTGCTCATTGTATTGCAGATTCAATAGAAAAAATAACACATTCACTATGTACACTAGAATTTCAAAATAATAGACCATTATATAATTGAATAATTAAAAATATAAATATAAAACATATACCAAAACAATATGAATTTTCTAAATTAAATATTAAATATAATTTAACTTCAAAAAGAAAAATTAATTTACTTATAAAAAAAAAAATAATTAATAGTTGAAAAGATCCAAGATTAATGACTATATCTGGAATGAGAAATAAAGGATATACACCAAATTCAATAATAAAATTCTGTAAATCTCTTGGAATAAGTAAACAAGAAAGTATAATAGACATTTCAATTATTGAAAAATATTTAAAAAAAGATTTAGATAAAATTAGTCCAAGAATCATGGGAATAATAAACCCAATAAAAATAAAAATAATAAATATAAAAAAAAATAAAACTATAGAATCACCAAATCATCCTAAAAATATAATAATGGGAAAAAAAAAAATAACTTTAACAAAAGAAATATATATAGAAAAAAAAGATCTAAAAAAAAAAAAAAATAATAACTTAAATAAATCAAATATAAATAAAAAATTAAAATTAAGATATGCTGGAATAATTTATATAAAAAATATAATAAAAAATAAAAAAAACAAAATAATTTATATAAAATGTTTTTATAAAGAAAAAAAAAATATTAAAAAATATAAAATCATACATTGAATATCTAATATAGATATGTTAAAAATAAAATTTAAATTATTTTATAATTTATTTAAAAAAGAAGATATATACTTAAAAAAAAATTTTCTATCAAAAATAAATAAAAAATCATTAAAAATAAAATACGGAATTATAGATAAAAACATACTAATATTTAAAAAAAAAATAGTTCAATTAGAAAGAGAAGGATATTTTATATTAAAAAAAAAATCAAAATTAATTATTAATAAAATTATATCTATATAAATAATTTATTATTTTTTAATAATTATATTTATATAAAAATAAATAATAAAAAAAAATTAAAATATATGAATAACTTTAAATTAAATTATTTTAAAAAAATTCTTTTATCATTATATAAAAAAATAATAAAAAAAAAAAATAAAAATAATATATATATAAAAAAAAATAAAGAAAATATTAATTTTGCTGATCCAATAGATAGAGTAACACAAGAAGAAGAATTTACATTTAATTTAATAAATAAAGAAAGAGAAAATAAATTAATAAATAAAATAAAATATACAATTAAAAAAATAAAAGAAAAAAAATTTGGTTATTGTGAAATATGTAAAAATAAAATAGGAATAAAAAGATTAAAAGCTCAACCAATAGCATCACTATGTATTGATTGTAAAACAATATCAGAAAAAAAAAAATAACTTAAATAATTAAAATAATAAATATGAAAAAATCTAAAATATTATTAGAAAACTTACATAAAGATATAGGACAATATTTTAAAATAGATAAAATAATATTAAAAAAAAAAAGTAAATTTCAAAAAATTTTTATATTTAAAAATAAAACATTAGGAAAAATATTATCAATAAATAATATAATACAAACTACAGAATATGATGAATTTATATATCATGAAATGATATGTCTAGTACCAATATTTTCTCATCCAAATCCTGAAAAAATTTTAATAATAGGTGGAGGTGATGGAGGATGTTTAAAACAAATAATAAAAATACCATATATAAAAAAAATAATATTAGTAGAAATAGATAAAAAAATAATTAAATATTCAAAAAAATATCTATTTGAAATACATAAAAATTCTTTTGAAGATAAAAGAATAAAAATAATAATAAAAGATGGTATAAAATTTCTAAAAAAAAACAAAAATTATTTTGATATAATAATTATAGATGGAACAGATCCAATAGGTCCAGGAGAAAATTTATTTAACAAAAAATTTTATCTATATTGTAAAAAATCATTAAATAAAAACGGAATTTTAATATCTCAAAGTGGTACTTTTTTACAAATAAAAAATTTAATAAAAAATATAAAAAAACTAAAAAAAATATTTAAATTAACTGGATTTTTTAATGCTACAGTTCCAACATATTATGGAGGTAATATATTACTTATTTGAGGATCAAATAAAATAAATATAAAAAAAATACATAAAAATAATATAAATTGAATAAAAAATAATAATAAAAAATTTAAATATTATAATATAAAAATACATAAAAATAGTTTTTTAATTCCACAATTTTTAATTAACCAACTTAAATGGTAATAAAGTGAAAAAAATAAAATTATACGGATTTAATAATCTAACAAAAAATTTAAATTTTTGTATTTATGATATTTGATATACTAGTTCAAAAAATGAAAAAAAAAAATACATAAAATACATAAATAATACATATAATTCAAAAAAAATAACAAAAATATTAAAAAAAATTTGTAAAATAATAAATGCTAATATATTAAATATAGCACAACAAGATTATATTCCTCATGGATCAAGCGTAAATTTATTAATAAGCGAAAACAAAATTAATATAAACAAAAAAAAAATATTATTTCATTTAGATAAAAGTCATATATGTGTACATACATATCCAGAAAGTCATCCACAAAAAAATACTTGTACATTTAGAATAGATATAGAAATATCTACATGTGGAATAATATCACCTTTAAAATCATTAAATTATATATTAAATGAATTTAAGGCTGATATTATTATTATAGATTATAAAATAAAAGGTTTTACTAGAACATTAAAAGGAAAAAAAATATTTAAAGATCATAAAATATTATCTATACAAAATTTTATAGATAAAAAATATAAAAAAAAATATGATATAACAGATATAAATCTTTATCAAGAAAATATATTTAATACAAAAATGATTTTAAAAAAAATAAACTATAAAAAATATATTTTCTATAAAAAAGAAAATAAAAATTTAGAAAAAAAAATAATAATATCAAATATATGAAAAGAAATGAAAGAAATATATTATTATAAAAATACATAATATTTATGTTAAAATTTTATAACCTTTATCAGTAATTAATATTGTATGCTCATATTGAGCAGATAAACTTCCATCTAAAGTTTTAACTGTTCATCCATCATCCATAACTATAGTTTTATAACAACCAATATTAATCATTGGTTCTATAGTAAATACCATACCTGTTTTTAAAAAAATATTACAATTATTTTTAAAATGTAATATTTGAGGAAATTCATGAAAATTTTTACCTATACCATGACCACAATAATCTCTTACAACAGAATAACCATATTTTTCAATATATTCTTGTATTTTACAACCAATAGTACTAATTTTTTTATTAAATTTTAAAAATTTCAAAGCATAAAATATACTTTTATAAGTAACAATACATAATTTTTTTGCTTCAACTGAAGGTTTACCAACAAAATACATTCTAGAAGAATCAGAATAATAATTATATTTACATATACCTATATCAATATTAATAATATCTCCATTTTTTAATATACAAGAATAATCTGGAATACCATGACATACAACATTATTTATAGATGTACATATAGATTTTGGATAATTCATATATCCTAAAGATGCAGGATAAGCTTTATGATAATTAACTATACGATTATGACAAATATCATTAATTTCTCCAGTAGAAATACCAGGTTTTATATATTTTTTTATAAAAAATAAAACATCTTTTACGATATTACTACAAATAATTATATAATTAATATCTTTTTTATTATATATTTTCATATAAACATTTATATTATAATATAAATAAATAAATAAATAAATAAATAAAATTAAATATTTTAATAAAAATAAGAGTTATAATTATGAAATTTTCTATTAATGAAATGATAAAAAATGGAATTCATTTTGGTCATCAAACTAAATACTGAAACCCAAAAATGAAACAATTTATATATACTAAACATAATAATATTCACATAATAAATATAGAAAAAACAATATATTTATTTAAAAAAGCTTTAATTGAATTAAAAAAAATACAAAAAGAAAAAAAAAAAATATTATTTGTAGGAACAAAAAAATCAGCACAAAAATCAATAAAAAATATAGCAAAAAAATGTAAACAATATTACATAAATAAAAGATGATTAGGTGGAACATTAACAAATTGAAAAACTGTAAAAAAATCTATTAAACTATTAAAAGAACTTGAAAAACAAAAAAAAAATGGATCATGAAATAAATTAATAAAAAAAGAAATTTTACAAAAAGAAAAAAAATTAAATAAATTAAAAGATAATTTAAATGGAATAAAAAATATAAATGGATTACCAAATGCTATATTTATAATAGATGCAAATCATGAAAAATTAGCAATTAAAGAAGCAAAACAACTAAAAATAAAAATATTTGCTATAATAGATACAAATAATAATCCAGAAAATATAAATTATATTATTCCAGGTAATGATGATTCTATAAAATCTATAAAATGATATTCTAATATTATAATAAATGAATTAACTGGAAAAATTTATGAAAAATAAAATTAAAATAATAAAAAAAATAAGAAAAATAACAAATATAAGTATAGAAAAATGCAAAGAAGCTTTAGAATTAAATAAATATAATGAAGAAAAATCATTAATATATTTAAAAAAAATAAAATATATTAAAAATAAAAAAATTCCAAAAGAAGGAATAATAATTAATGATATAAAAAAAAACAAATCAATAATGATAAAAATAAATTGTGAAACGGATTTTTCTAGTAAAAATAAAGAATTTATAAATTTTTCAAAAAAAATTTTAAATTATTGTTTTAAAAAAAATAAAATAATACTTAAAAAAATAAAAAATCACTTTAAAAAAAAAAAAAATTATTTAATATCTAAACTAAAAGAAAATATAATTATAAATAATATATGTATGATAAAAGGAAAAAATATATATAAATATTTACATAACTATAAAATAGGAACAATTTTAAAATATAGTATGAAAAAAAAAAATAAAAAAAAAATAAAAAAAATAGCTATACATATAACAGCAATGAATCCAAAATATATAAGTATAAAAAATATACCCAGAAAAAATATAAAAAAAGAAAAAAAAAATATATCAATTTTAGAAAAAAATAAAAATAAAATATCTAAAATACTTAAAAAAAAAATAAAAAAAAAAATTTTATTAAAACAACAATTTATTTTTAATAATAAAATATTAGTAGAAGATTATATAAAAAAAAATAATATAAAAATAAAAAAATTTTATAGATTTGAAATAAATAAATAAAAATTTATTTTAAATAATAAATATATAAATAATAATGGAGGTATGGCCGAGTGGCTGAAGGCAACGGTCTTGAAAACCGTAAACGATAAATCGTTCGAGAGTTCGAATCCCTCTACCTCCGTAAAAAAACTATGAATAATTTTAAATTAGAAAAAAATATAAATAAATACTTAAACTCAAAAAATATAAAAGATATATCTATAAACGGTCTACAAATAGAAGGAAAAAATGAAATTAAAAAAATTATATTAATAGTAAGTATATACAGTTTAATAATAAAAAAAATAGATTGAAATAAATTTGATACTATAATTTGTCATCATGGTTTATTTTGAAAAAAAAATAATAAAAACATAATTGGAATAAAAAAAAAAATAATAAAAAAAATAATAAAAAATAATATAAATGTTTTTTGTTGACATTTACCATTAGATATAAATAATAAAATAGGAAATAATATAGAATTAATTAAAAAATTAAAAATAAAAATACAAAAAATATGAAAAGAAAAACCATTTATAATAGGAAAATCTAATATAAAAATAAAAAAAATAATAGAAAAAAAATTTAAAAATTATAAATTTATAAAAAGTAAAAATAAAAATATTAATAAAATTGGATTATGTACTGGATCAGGAGAAAAATTTATAGAAAAATTAATAATAAAATATAATATAGATACATACATAACAGGAGAAATATCTGAAAAAAATATATATATGATATATTATTATGATATTAATTTATTTTTACTTGGACACGATAACTCAGAAATATATGGTTTAAAAAAACTAGGAATATTTATAAAAAATAATTTTAATTTATATACAAAATTAATAAAATAAAATTATTTATAATAATGGTCCAAAAATAAAAGAAATATTTTCAATAAATTTTTCATAAAGAGGTCTATTTCTTCAAATATTTAAATTTAATAAAATTGATTTAGATATATATTTTTTATAAATATAATATATTTTTTTATTTACATATAAACTATATATAACTAAAGTAATTTCAAAATTCAAAAATATACTTCTAACATCAAAATTTATAGTACCTATAACACTAATTTTAGTATCAACTAAAATAACTTTAGTATGCAAAAAACTAGTTTTAAAAAAATAAACTTTTATATTTGACAATAAAAGATTTTCAATAAAATATCTATTAGCTCAATAAAGTAAAAATGAATCATTTTTAATAGGTAATATAATTTTTACATCAACTCCTTTTTCAGAAACTATACAAATAGCATCTAATAAAGATTGTGTAGGTATAAAATAAGGAGTAATTATTATTAATTTCTTTTTCGCAGAAAAAATTAAATCTAATAAAAATTTATGTATTAAATTATTTGGTAATCCTGGTCCAGATGTTAAAATTTGAACATTTTTATCTTTATATTTATTTTTTTTATTTAAAAAATTATATTTTAATAAATTTATATAAATATCTTTATTTATTATATTTTTTCCAGTTTCTAATTCTCAATCATAAGAAAATATAATCTTCATAATATTTGTTATAGATCTACCTTTTAATTTAATCATTAAATCAATTCATTTACCTAAATTTAAATATTTTTTAAAATTATCAGAATCAATTAAATTAGCACTACCAATATAAACTATATAATCATCAATTATAACTATTTTTTTATGTTGTCTTAAATCTATTCTTTTAAAAAAAATATTAAATAAATTTATTTTTAATGATTCAATAATTTTAATTCCAGATTTAATCATAATAAATGGTCATGTAGTTTGAAAAAAACTTAAACTTCCAAATGAATCTAATATAATCTTACATTTAACATTTCTATAAGATGCTCTTATTAACGAAATAGCAACTTGATCAGATCAATATCCTGGTTCTCAAATATAAATTATTATATATATATATTTAAAAGATAAATTTATATCTCTAATAAGAGATATAATTCATTTTTTACTATTATTAAAAAAATAAAATTTATTAAAATTAACAGGAGGAATTCCTACTTTTTTAAAATAAAGATTAAAAATAGAATTACTATATTTTAAAAAAATATTTTTTTTATATTTCAAAAATTTTAATCTTGATATATTTTTCTTTCATATATTATATGAATTTATATTATAAAAATAAAAATAAATTTTATAAATACAATAATAAATAAATAAAATAATAATTAAAAAATAAAATTTATTCATAATTAAATAAAAATCAAAAAATTAAAATATAATAATAATATATAATTAAAAAATTATAAATAAAAAAAAAAAAAAAATAAAATATTTATATGAAAAACATAAAAATAAAAAAAAAAATAAATAAACTTAAAAAAAAAATAAATAAATATGATTTATATTATTTTTATAAAAATAAAAGTATAATTTCAGACGAAAAATATGATTATTTAATTAAAAAACTAGAAAAATTAGAAAATAAATATACATTTTTAAAAAATAAAAATAGCCCAACAAAAAAGATAAATTATAAATTTAAAAATTATTTTAAAATAGAAAAACATAATTTTCCAATGTTATCTATAAAAAATATATATAAATATAAAGAATTATATAAATATATAAAACAAATAAAAAAAAAAATTAAAATAAAAAAATTTTGTTGCGAACTAAAAATTGATGGTATAGCAATAAGTATATTATATGAAAATAATAAATTAAAAAAAGCTATAACTAGAGGAAATGGAATATTTGGAGAAAACATAACAAAAAATATAAAATATATAAAAGATATACCTAAAAAAATAAAAACAAAACAAAAAATAAAAAATATAGAAATAAGAGGAGAAATTTATATTAAAAAAAAAAATTTTTATAAACTAAAAAAAAATTTCTCAAATAGTAGAAATATAACAGCAGGAACAATAAGACAATCAAATATAAAATTAATAAAAAAAAGAAAACTATCATTTATAGCATATGATGTAATTATACATAATAATAGAAAAATATTTATAGAACAATCAAGATCAATTAAAAAATTAAAATTTTTTGGATTTAAAACAGAAAAAAATATAAAAATATATAATAAAATATTAAATATAAAAAATTTTTTTAAAAAAATAAAAAAAAAAAGAAAAAAAATAAAATTTGATATAGATGGAATAGTTATAAAAATAAATAATAAATATCATCAAGAAATAATAGGATATAATAAAAAATATATAAAATGAGCTATAGCATGAAAATTTCCTTCAGAAAAAAAAAAAACACAAATTAAAAAAATAAAATTTCAAGTAAGTAAAAATGGAACAATTGTACCAATTTTAATAATTAAAAAAATAAAAATAAATAATGTAAAAATAAAAAAAATAAATTTACATAATTTAAATTATTTAAATAAATTATCATTATCAGAAAATAATAAAATAATAGTAGAAAGAGCAGGAGATGTAATACCTAAAATATATAAAATTATAAATTCTAAAAAAAAAAAAATAATTATACCTAAAAAATGTCCACTATGTAAAAAAAAAATAAATATAAAAGAAAAAATACCTAAATGTAAAAATATAAAATGTCCATCAAAAATAGAAAATATAATAGTAAATTTTGTATCAAAAAAAGGAATTAATGTTATAGGATTAGGAAAAAAAATAATAAAAAAATTAATAAATTATAAACAAATAAAATCAATAATAGATATAATAAATATATCTAAAAAAAAATTAATTAAAATACCTAATATTAAAAATAAATTAGCAGAAAAAATAGAAAATTCTATTAAAAATTCAATTAAAAAAATAAAACTAAATAATTTAATATATTCCATATCAATACCAAATATAGGATCTTCTTTATCAGAAAATATAAGCGAAAAAATAAAATCATTTGATGAATTTATAAAAATTAAAAAAAATAAACTAAAAAAAATAAAAATATTAGGAAAAACTAGAATAAATTCAATAATAAATTTTATAAAAAAAAATAAAAAATTTCTAATAAAATTAAATAATAATATTATTAATATTATTAAAAATCTTTAAAAAATTTTTTAATAACAAAATTTAACCTAAATAAAACATTATTTTTTTTTAATAAAAATATTATATTACTAATATTAGGAGTACTTTTTCTTCCAGTTAAAAAAAATCTTATATAAAAATATATATCTTTTTTATTAATATATTTAAATTTAAATACTAAATAAAAAAATAATTTTTTAATATTTTTTATATCAAAAATAATAATATTTATATTTTTTAAAAAAAAACTTAATACATTATATACATTTTTATTAATAAGTTTATATAATATATCTTTATTATAAGAAATATCTTTATTAAATATAATTAAAAAATTAAATAATTCTTTTAATGAATTACTTCTTGGTAAAATAAAAGATATTATCTCAGATATATTTCCTATATATGTTAATATATTTTTTTTATATAAAGAAAAATTATTTAAATAATTAAATATTTTTTTATAAGATAAATTATTAAGATAATATCTATTTAATCAAAACATTTTTTTAATATTTAAAATACAAGGAGATTTTTTTATATTTAAAACATTAAATAAATTTTTCATTTCGTGAAAATAAATAATTTCATTACTATAAAAACAACCTAAATTAAATAAATAATTTAATATAGATTCTGGGATAAAACCTTCATTTATATAATTTTGTATATTAGAAGAAAAATTTCTTTTAGATAATTTTTTTCCATTTAAATCTAAAACAATAGGTAAATGAATATAATTTGGAATATTATAACCAAGAAATTTAATTAAATTAATTTGTTTAGGAGTATTACTTATATGATCTTCACCTCTAATAACATGAGTAATAGACATATAATAATCATCAACAACTACACAAAAATTATATGTTGGTAATCCATTAGAACGTTGTATAATAATATCATCTAAACTTTTATTAGAAAAAACTAATTTTTTATAAATTAAATCATTAAATTTTACATATCCAAATATTGGATTTTTAAATCTAATAACATAAGAAGATTCTTTATTATTATTAAATTCTTTATCTCTACAATATCCATCATATTTAGGTTTTAAACCTTTTTTTATACAAATATTTTTAATATTATTTAATCTATCCAAAGAACAAAAACATTTATAAGCTAAATTATTTTTCAGCATATTATCTATAATATTTTTATATAAAAAAATTCTATCAGATTGATAAATAGGAGAATCATCTCAATATAAACCTAATCATTCTAATATATAAAAAATATAATCAACATATTTTTTATTATATTTAATAAAATTAGTATCCTCAATACGAAGTATAAATTTACCCCCATATTTTTTAGCATATAATCAAGAATATAATGCTATACGAATATTACCAATATGTAAATAACCAGTAGGACTAGGAGCAAATCTTGTTATTATATTATTCATATTATTATTAATTTTATAAAAATATTATATACTATAATATTAATTTAATTAAAAACTCAAAAAAAAAAAATAAAATAAAAAAAATGCAAAAATATATAAGAAATTTCTCTATTATAGCACATGTAGATCATGGAAAATCCACTTTATCAGATAGAATAATAGAATTATGTACTGGAAAAAAAATAGAAAAAAAAAAAGAAAGAATACTAGACTCTATGGAATTAGAAAAAGAAAAAGGAATAACAATAAAATCACAAAGTGTATGTTTAAATTATATATATAAAAATAAAAAATATAAATTAAATTTAATAGATACACCAGGACATATAGATTTCTCATACGAAGTATCAAGATCACTATATTCATGTGAAGGAGCATTATTATTAATAGATGTAACAAAAGGAATACAAGCTCAAACTATAACAAATTATAATTTAGCTAATAAATTAAATATTAAAATAATAGTAATAATAAATAAAATAGATATATTAAATATAAATATAAATAATATAAAAAAACAAATAAAAAATATATTATCTATAAATGAAAAAAAAATAATATTATGTTCAGCAAAAAAAAATATAGGAATTAAAAATATAATTAATAAAATTATAAAAAATATAAAATACCCTAATGGAAAAAATAAAAATGAATTACAAGCTATTATAATTGATTCATACTTTGATAATTATTTAGGAGTTTTTTTTTTAATAAAAATTAAAAATGGTAAAATATATATAAAAGATAAAATAAAAATAATCAATATAAATAAAATATATATAGTTAAAACTATACATATATTTATACCTGAAAAAAAAAAAATAAAATATTTAAATTGTGGAGAAGTAGGATGAATATCCTGTAATATTAAAA
Organism: Candidatus Stammera capleta; assembly: GCA_036689375.1. Lineage (GTDB taxonomy): Bacteria > Pseudomonadota > Gammaproteobacteria > Enterobacterales > Enterobacteriaceae > Stammera > Stammera capleta_AQ. The sequence continues at coordinate 222,042 of CP144808.1, forward strand.
AAATAAAATCATTTAATCCAATAGGAAAAACTATAATAAAATATAATAATTTAAATATAAAAGAATTACCTAAATTTAAAAAAATAAAATCACAAATTTTTGCAGGATTATATTCTAATAAAAATAAAAACTTTTTACATTTCGAAAAATCAATCAAAAAATTAAGTTTAAATGATTCTTCTTTTATTTATTCAAAAGAAAATTCTAATATATTAGGATTAGGATTCAGATGTGGTTTTTTAGGAATACTACATATGGAAATAATAAAAGAAAGATTAAAAAGAGAATATAATATTGATGTAATTATTACTCATCCAACAGTAATATATAAAATAAAAACAAATAAAAATAATATTATATATATAGATAACCCAAATAAATTACCAAAAAAAAATGAAATAAAAGAAATACAAGAACCAATATCAATATGTAATATTATAACACCAAATAAATATATAAATAAAATAATAAACTTATGTATAAAAAAAAGAGGAAAACATAAAAAAATAAATTTTTATGATAAAAATACTCTTATAAAATATGAAATTCCAACATCAGAAATTATAACAAAATTTAATGATGAAATAAAATCAATATCTGAAGGATATGCTTCTTTTGAATATAATTTTAAAAAATATAAAAAATCAAATATAATGTTATTACAAATAAAAATAAATAATAATATAATAGAAAGTTTTTCAATACTATTACATAGTAATAATATAAAAAAATATAGTGAAAAAATATTAAAAATAATAAAAAAAAATCTTAAAAAACATCAATTTGAAATAAAAATACAAGTTTTATGTAATAAAAAAATAATAAAATCAACTTCAATAAAATCATTTAGAAAAAATGTAATATCAAAATGTTATGGAGGAGATATTTCTAGAAAAAAAAAATTACTTAAAAAACAAAAATTAGGAAAAAAAAGAATGAAAAAAATAGGAAATATATTAATACCAGAAAAAATATTTTTAAAAACAATTAAAATATAAATATGATATTACTAAATATAATTTTATTTATATTAATATTAAATATATTAATTTTAATAATATATATAAATATTAACAAAAAAAAAAAAAAATATATTAAAAATATATATATATTAAATATTTTCATAGAAATATTTCCAATATTATTTTTTATATTTTTAATAAAATCATTTATATATGAACCATTTAGAATACCATCAGCATCAATGATGCCAACATTATTAATAGGAGATTTTATATTAGTTAATAAATTTATATACAATATAAAAAATCCATTAAATAATAATACAATCATAAATATTAATAATCCAAATTATAATGATATTGTAGTTTTTCAATATCCTTTAAATAAAAAAATAAATTATATAAAAAGAATTATAGGATTACCAGGAGATAAAATTATATATAATACATATTCAAAAAAAATAAAAATAATAAAATCTTTTAAAAAAAAATATAATAAAAATATAGTAAAATATTCAAAAAATAAAATAAGTAATTTTATAGAAGAAATAATATATAACAATGGTTATATAAAAGAATATTTTTGAGAAAATAAAAATATAAATAAAAATAAAAAAAAAAATTCAAGATTAATAATATTAATAGAAAAAAAAGAATATATAAAAAATAAAAATCATAATATATTATTAATACCAAATTTTTATTTAATAAAAAAAAATAAACAAATATTAGAATGAATAGTTCCAAAAAATATGTATTTTGTAATGGGAGATTATAGAGATAATAGTGAAGATAGTAGATATTGAGGATTTGTAGATAAAAAACTATTGATAGGAAAAGCAGAATATATATGAATGAGTATAGATACTCAAAAACTTTGACCTATAAATATAAGATTAAATAGAATAGGAAAAATTAAATAAATATGATAAAAATAAAAAATCTAGAAAAAATAATAAAATATAAATTTAAAAAAAAAAAAACTTTAATTTTATCTCTTACACATAAAAGTTATAGTATAAATCATAATGAAAGACTTGAATTTTTAGGAGATTCAATATTAAATTTTATAATAACAAAAAAAATATATAAAAAATATAAAAATATAAAAGAAGGACTAATGACAAGAATAAGATCTAAATTAGTTAATAAAAAAAATTTATTTAAAATAGCAAAAAAAATAAAATTAAATAAATATATAATTTTAGGAAATAGTGAAAATAAACAAGAAAAACAAAATAAATCAATTATATCAAATGCATTAGAAGCTTTAATAGGAGCAATATTTATTGATAGTAATATAAAAAATATAGAAAAAATAATAAAAAATTTATTTTTTAAAAAATATATAAATATAAAAAATAATTTTAAAGATTATAAAACAATTTTACAAGAACATTTACAAAAACTAAAACTACCATTACCAATATATTATATAAAAAAAAAAAATGGTAAAGATCATAATAAAATATTTACTATTCATTGTAAAATAAACAATATAAATAAAATAACAAAAGGAATAGGATATAATAAAAAATATGCTGAACAAATGGCTGCAAAAAAAGCATTAATAAATTTAAATATAATATAAAATGTTAAAAAAAAATATTTGTATTTCAATAATAGGAAAACCTAATGTAGGAAAATCTACATTATTTAATAAATTAATAGAAAAAAAAATATCAATTACTTCAAAAAAAAAAAATACAACTCAAAATATTATACCTGGATTAAACAATAAAAAAGAAAAACAATACCTATATTTAGATACTCCTGGATTTATAAATTATAATAGTTTTAAAAAAATATTTAATAAATTAAATAATTTTATAAAAAAAAAACTATTAATAAATAGAAAAATAAATTTATTTATTTTAATAATAGAAAAAAAAATAAATTTTTATGAAAAAAAAATAATAAAAAAAATAAATTTAAATAAAATACCTTTAATAATAATTATAAATAAAATAGATAAAATAAAAAATAAAACAATAATAATTAAAATAATAAAAAATATAACTTATAATATAAAATATAAATCTATAATACCTATAACAACTAAAAAAAATAAATATATTAAAATTATTATAAAAGAAATTAATAAATTAATTAAATTAAATAAAAAATTCAACTTCAAAAAAAATAGTGAAATACATAATAAAAATTTTATAATATCAGAAATAATAAGAGAAAAAATATTTAGATTTACAGGAGATGAAATACCATACTTAATAAAAGTAAATTTAAAAAAAATAATATATAAAAAAAAAAAAATTATTATAATATCAAATATAAATACAAAAAAAAAACAACATATAAAAATTTTAATAGGAAAAAAAGGAAATAAAATAAAAAAAATTAAATATTTATCAAAAAAAGATATAGAATTTAATTTAAAAAAAAAAATAAAATTATTTATACATATAAACAAAAAAAAATAATAAAATAATATAATTGAAATAAAATATTTAAAAAAAATATTTTATTAAAATAAAAAAAATTATAAAAAAAACTAAAAAATAATAAATAAAAAAATATATAATACTAACTTAGTAATATTCTTTTTCATTTTTCAACAAAATAAGTTTTTAAAAATGTAATCATTTTTAAAAAATAAATTTTTATCTAAAAAAAATAAAAAAAAATAATATAATAAACTATTTATATAATATTTAGATTAATTAAATTATATATATTACTAATATTTTTTTTAGCACATTTTTTTGCTTTAAAATATCCATTTAATAAAATTTTTTTTAACAAAAATTCTTTTTTTCTAAAAAAAAAATATTTTTTTTGTATATTTTCTACAAATAAAATAATTTCATTTATAATAAATTTTTTAAAATCTTTATAAGAAAAAAAAACAAATTCTTTTTGTAATTTTTTTATAGAAACATTTTTAATTGAAGAAACTATATTTAATAAATTAGATATACCAGGTTTATTCTTTATATCAAAAAATATTTTAGAAGGATTATCAGAATCAGTAACAGCATTATTTATTTTTTCTTTTATAATATTAATATTATCTAATAAAAATATAATATTATTAATATTTAAATCAGACTTAGACATTTTTTTTAATGGATCTAATAATGACATAATTTTAAATTTATTTTTATGTAAAACATAATTAGGTAAATTAAAAATATTAAATGAATAAAAATTATTTATCCTTTTTGCTATATTTCTTGTTAACTCTAAATGTTGAATTTGATCAAAACCAATTGGAACATAATCAGATTTATATAATAATATATCAGAACACATTAATATAGGATAATTCATTAAACCACAATTTATTTTTTTATATTTCTTTTTTTTTTCCTTAAATTGAGTCATTCTATTTAATTCTCCTATATAAGTATAACAATTAAGAAATCAATATAATTTCATATGTTCAGAAATACTAGATTGTAAAAAAATAGTACACTTTTGTGGATCTATTCCAATTGATAAAATTATAGATAAAATATCAAAAATATTATTTTTTAAATTTTTATTAGAATTTAAATTAGTTAAAGAATGCAAATCTGCAATACAAAAAAAACAATTATATTTATATTGCATTTTTAATCAATTAGATAAAACTCCAATATAATGTCCAATTGTTAAATTACCTGTAGGTTGTATAGCACTAAAAACATTTTTTTTTATCATAAAATAACTAATAATATTTATTTAATTAATTAAATAAATCTTTTGAATTTAATAATTTTTTTAATTTTTTACTTGCTAATTCCTGATCATTAATATTTTTAATATATTTATTTACTTTATTTTTTTTTAATTTATTTCTTTTATAATGATATGAATATCCAGTTCCACATGGAACTAATCTTCCAACTATAACATTTTCTTTCAACCCACGCAATTTATCTAATTTACCAGATATAGAAGATTCAGTTAAAATTCTAGTTGTTTCTTGAAAAGAAGCAGCAGAAATAAATGATTCAGTTGCTAAAGAAGCTTTAGTAATTCCTAACAAATCTCTTTTATATTTAATAATTTTTTTTTTATTTAAAAATAAATACTTATTTACTTTTCTTAATCTAGAAATTTCTATTTGATCACCACATAAATATCTAGAATCTCCAGGGTTAACAATAGTTATTCTTCTAAGCATTTGTTTTATTATAACTTCTATATGCTTATTATTTATTTTTACACCTTGTAATCTATAAACATCTTGAACTTCATTTACAATAAATTTAGTAACATCTTCAATTCCTCTTAATCTCAATATATCATGAGCTGATTCAACACCATCAGATATGATGTCTCCTTTTTTAACTAATTCTCCTTCTAAAACATGTAATTTTTTTCATTTAGGAATCATTTCTTCATGAATTATTTTATTTTTATTTGAAAAAATCACTAAACGATATTTACCTTTTGTTTCTTTTCCAAAACCTATAATTCCAGATTTTTCTGCTAATATAGCACAATCTTTAGGTTTTCTAGCTTCAAATAAATCTACAACTCTTGGTAAACCTCCAGTTATATCTTTAGTTCCACCATAATCTATAAAAACACGAGCTAAAATATCTCCAGCTTTTACATAAGATTTATTTTTAACCTGTAAAATAGATTTACCAGGTAAAAAATATTGAACTGGTATATTAGTTTTAGGTAATAAAATTTTATTAAAATTTTTATCTAAAACTCTAATAGATGGTTTTAAATTTTTACCAATATTTCCAATATAATCAATTTGATCTAAAACAACAATAGATTGTAATCCAGTAATTTCATCTTTTTGTTTTATTATAGTTTGACCTTCATTAAGATCAACAAAATCAACATATCCATTAAATTCACTAACAATTGGTATAGTATGAGGATCTCAATTAACAATAACTTCACCTGATTTTACATGATCTCCATTATTTTTTCTTAATATACATCCATATGGTAATTTATAATTTTCTTTTATTAAACCATCACTTCCTATAATTTTTAATTCAACATTTCTAGATGTAATAATTAATAAATTATCAGAATTTTTTATAAATTTTAAATTTAATAAACTAATCAAACCACTATTTTTAACTTTTATACTTGAATCTATAACCATTCTTGAAGCAGCACCACCAATATGAAATGTTCTCATAGTTAATTGAGTTCCAGGTTCACCAATAGACTGAGCAGCTATAACTCCTATAGCTTCACCTTGATTAATTAAATGACCTCTAGCTAAATCCATTCCATAACAAAAAGAACATACACCAAAATTAGTTTCACACATAACAACAGATCTAACTTTAACATAATAAATAGCAGAACTCTCTATTAATCTACAATAATTATTATCAAGTAAAGTATTTTTCTTAATTAATATTTTATTATCATTTTTATTTAAAACAATATCTTCTAATAATACTCTACCTAAAATACAATCTTTTAATGATTCTTTAACATTATTTCCTTCAATTATAGAACACATAGATATTCCATTTTTAGTTCCACAATCTTTTTCAATAACAACTAAATCTTGAGCAACATCAACTAAACGTCTAGTTAAATATCCAGAATTAGCAGTTTTTAAAGCTGTATCAGCTAAACCTTTTCTAGCTCCATGAGTAGAAATAAAATATTGTAAAACATTTAAACCTTCTCTAAAATTTGCAGTAATAGGAGTTTCTATAATAGAACCATCTGGTTTAGCCATTAAACCTCGCATTCCAGATAATTGTCTTATTTGAGCAGCTGAACCTCTAGCACCAGAATCAGCCATCATAAATATACTATTAAAAGAACTTAACTTTATTTTTTTTCCATTAATAACTAAAAATTCTTTTGATAATTTTTCCATCATAGATTGAACTATATTTTCATTAGCATTAACCCATATATCAATAACTTTATTATATTTTTCACCTAAAGTTACTAATCCAGATTGAAATTGATTTTGTATTTCAGCTACTTCAGATTCAGCTTTTTTAACAATTTTATCTTTATTAGAAGGAATAACCATATCATCTATACAAACAGATAATCCTGATATAGTGGCATATTTAAAACCCATATACATTATATTATCAGCTAAAATAATAGTTTTACTAGAACCTAAAATATGATAACAAATATTAAATATTTTAGATATTTCATTTTTATCTAAAACCTTATTTATTAAAGAAAAACTTAAACCTTTCGGAAAAATACTTCATAATATTAATCTTCCAATAGTAGTTTCTACAAAAAATTGTTTTTTTTTTCAAACACCATTAATTTTATTTTTATATTCAATTATTCTAGATTTAACTTTAGAATGAATAGAAACAATATTATTTGAATATAATAATTTAGCTTCTTTATAAGAAGATAAAATTTTTCCTTCACCTAAAGCACCTATTTTTTCTCTAGTCATATAATAAATTCCTAAAATAACATCTTGAGAAGGAACAATAACAGGTTCTCCATTAGCAGGAGATAATATATTATTTGTAGACATCATTAATATTCTAGCTTCTAACTGAGATTCTAAAGTCAATGGAATATGAACGGCCATTTGATCACCATCAAAATCAGCATTATATGCTGCACATACTAAAGGATGAAGTTGTATAGCTTCACCATCTATTAATAAAGGTTCAAATGCTTGTATTCCTAAACGATGTAAAGTAGGTGCTCTATTTAATAAAATAGGATGTTGTTTAACAATATCTTGTAATACTTTTCATACAATAAAATCTTCTTTTTCAACAATATTTTTAGCAGATTTTATTGTATCAACAATACCATCACTTTCTAATTTATTATATATAAATGGTTTAAATAATTCTAATGCCATTTTTTTAGGTAATCCACATTGATATAATCTTAAATAAGGTCCAACTGTAATAACAGATCTACCAGAATAATCAACTCTTTTACCTAATAAATTTTGTCTAAAACGACCTTGTTTTCCTTTAATCATATCAGCTAATGATTTTAAAGGTCTTTTGTTTGATCCAATTATAGAACAACCTCTTCTTCCATTATCTAATAATGCATCTACAGCTTCTTGTAACATCCTTTTTTCATTTCTAATTATAATATCAGGAGCATATAAATCTATTAATCTTTTTAAACGATTATTACGATTAATAACTCTTCTATATAAATCATTTAAATCAGATGTAGCAAATCTTCCACCATCTAAAGGAACAAGAGGTCTTAAATCAGGAGGTAAAACAGGCAAAACATCCAATATCATTCATTCTGGTTTATTACTAGAATTTATAAAATATTCTATTAATTTTATTCTTTTTGTATTTTTTTTTCTTTTTATTTCTGAAATATTACTATTTAATTCAATAGAAAGTTTATCATATTCATCATTTAAATTTAGTTTATTTAATAAATCTTTAATAGCTTCAGCTCCAATTTTAGCTTCAAATTTAGAACCAAATTTATTTAAAAAATATAAATATTTATCATCATTTAAAATCTGACCTATTTTTAAATAATTATTAATTTTTTTTGTAACAATATATGAATCAAAATATAATACTTTTTCAACATCTTTTAATGAAATATCAAGAAGTAAACTTATTCTAGATGGTAATGATTTTAAAAATCATATATGAGCAACAGGGGCTGCTAATTCTATATGACCCATACGTTCACGTCTTACTTTAGTTTTTGTTACTTCTACACCACATTTTTCACATATTATATTCTTATATTTTAATCTTTTATATTTACCACATAAACATTCATAATCTTTTATAGGACCAAATATACGAGAACAAAATAAACCATCTCTCTCAGGTTTAAAAGTACGATAATTAATAGTTTCAGGTTTTTTAACTTCACCATAAGATCAAGATCTTATTATTTCTGAAGATGCTAAACTAATTCTTATAGAATTAAATTCTTTATTAACTAATTTATTTTTAATGAAATTATCAAAATTATTCACAATAAATATTTCTCACAATTTAAATTATTAATCATTAAGTAATTCAATATTAATACCTAAAGAACAAATTTCTTTTATTAATACATTAAAAGATTCAGGCATACCAGGATTCATTTGATGATTTCCATTAATAATATTTTTATATATATTAGTTCTTCCATTAACATCATCTGATTTAACAGTTAACATTTCTTGTAAAGTATAAGCAGCCCCATAAGCCTCTAAAGCTCATACTTCCATTTCTCCAAATCTTTGACCACCAAATTGGGATTTACCACCTAAAGGTTGTTGTGTAACTAAACTATATGAACCAGTAGATCTTGCATGTATTTTATCATCAACCATATGATTTAATTTCATAATATACATATAACCAACAGTTATTGGTCTATCAAATTTTTTACCAGTAAATCCATCATACAAATATATTTGACCAGAAGAAGGTAATTTAGAAATATTTAATAATTTTTTTATTTCATTTTCTTTTATACTATCAAATACAGGAGTTGATATATTAACACCATAAGATAAACTTTTAGCTAATATAATAAATTCTTTATCACTTAATAAATTTAAATCTATATTCACTTCTTTATTATGACTTATACTATATACTTCTTTTATAAATTTTTTTATCTTACAAATATCAATTTTTTTAATCAACATTTTTTTTATAATATCACCTATACCTTTTAAAGCCATACCTAAATGAGTTTCTAATATTTGTCCTATATTCATTCTTGATGGAACTCCTAAAGGATTTAAAATAACATCTATAGGTACTCCATTATTATCATAAGGCATATCTTCTACAGGACATATTTTAGATATAACACCTTTATTTCCATGTCTACCAGCCATTTTATCTCCAACTTTTACTTTTCTTTTAACAGCTAAATAAACTTTAATTACTTTTATAATACCTGGAGCTAATTCATGTCCCTTAAAAATTTTTTTCTTATATTCTTTTATTTTATTTAAAAATATATTTTCTACATTTTTATATAAATCAATTAATTTAAATACATCATTTTTTAAATTTATATCTAAAAAATCAATATTTATTATTTTTTCATAAGATAATTCTTTAATAAAATTATAATTATATTTAATAAATATTTTTTTTATATTTTTAACTAAAATATTTTTTAATAAATTTAATTCAATAAATATATTTTTTTCTACTTCTTTTAATTTAAACAATTCTTTAGAAAATAATTTATTCTTTTTATCTAATTTATTTCTAGAAAATACTTGTATATCTATTACAGTTCCAGAACATCCATTAGGAACACGAAGAGAAGAATCTTGAACATCAGAAGCTTTTTCACCAAAAATAGCTCTTAAAAGTTTTTCTTCAGGAGTAAACTGAGTTTCTCCTTTTGGAGTTATTTTACCAACCAATATATCACCAGAAAAAACCTCAGAACCTATATTAATAATACCATTTTCATCTAATTTAGATAAAAATGAATTACTTATATTAGGAATATCAGAAGTTATTTCTTCTTTTCCTAATTTAGTATCTCTACATATACAAGATAATTCTTGAATATGAATAGTAGTAAAAATATCCTTATAAATAACATTTTCAGAAATTAATATAGAATCTTCAAAATTATAACCTTTTCATGACATAAAAGCTACTCTAACATTTTGTCCTAATGATAATTCTCCTAAATTAGTAGCAAAACCATCTGCTATAACATCACCTTTTTTTACAAAATCATTCAACATAACGCATGGTTTTTGATTAATACATGTATTTTGATTAGAACGTAAATATTTAAATAAATTATAAGTATTTATTTTATTTAAAAAACTAAAATTTTTATCATTATATCTTTCAATAATTATTTTAGAAGAATCAACATATTTAACAATACCTGTATGTTTTGATATTATTGAAACACCAGAATCAATAGCAACAATTCTTTCCATTCCAGTACCAACAAAAGGTCTATCTGGAAATAAACATGGAACAGCTTGACGTTGCATATTAGCACCCATTAAAGCTCTATTAGCATCATTATGTTCAAGAAAAGGTATTAAAGAAGCACCAACAGAAACAATTTGTTGAGTTGAAACATCCATATAATTAATATCTTTATAATTATATAAACTAAATTCTCCAGAAAACCTACATAAAATAAATTTATCTTTAAATTTATTTTTAATATCTAATAAAGCATTAGCTTGAGCTATAACATAATTTCCTTCTTCTATAGCAGATAAATAATGTATTTCATTAGTTACATAACCTTTAAAAACAAATCTATAAGGAGTTTCTAAAAAACCATATTTATTTACTCTAGAATAAATAGATAAAGAATTTATTAAACCAATATTAGGACCTTCTGGAGTTTCAATAGGACAAACTCTTCCATAATGAGTTGAATGAATATCTCTAACTTCAAATCCAGCTCTTTCTCTTGTTAAACCACCAGGACCTAAAGCAGAAATTCTACGTTTATGTGTAATTTCAGATAATGGATTATTTTGATCCATAAATTGAGATAATTGACTAGAACAAAAAAAATCTTTAATTATTGCAGATAAAGGTTTAGCATTAATAATATCTTTAGGTTTAATATCAATTAAATTATTATTAATAGAAAAATATTCTTTAATAGTTTTTTCAATTCTAATTAAACCAATTCTAAATTGATTTTCAATCATTTCTCCTACACAACGAATTCTTCTATTTCCTAAATGATCAATATCATCTATATTACCTGTATTATTTTTTATATCTATAAGTTTTTTAATTATATCAATAATATCTTTATCTTCTAAAACCATAGATCCATAAAATGTATCTCTTGATAAAGAGATATTAATTTTCATTCTTCCTACAGGAGATAAATCATATTTATCTTTATTAAAAAATAAATTATAAAATAATTTCTTAGAAGCATCTACAGTAGGTGGTTCTCCTGGTCTAATCATTTTATATATTTCTATTAAAGCAGAATTTTTATTAACAGTATTATCTATATTTAATGTATTAGATATATATGAATTATAATTAAAATCTGATATATATAAAACATCTATACTTTTATAACCAGAATTAATAATATTATTAATTAATTCTAAATTTAATAAAGTATTAGAATAAATATAATACTCATTACCAAATTTTATTTTATAATCTCTTGCTAATATTTTTCCAAATAAAAAAGAAATAGGAACTTCTATATATTTAATTTTATTATTTTTAATTTTTTTTAATAAATCACTATCTATTCTTCTTCCTTTTTTATAAAAAGTTTTATTATTAAATTTAAAATCAAAACTTAATTTTTCTCCTTTTAATCTATTTGGAATTAATTTCATTAATATTTTATTTTTTTTAAAAATAAAAGTAGTAAATTCAAAAAATAATTTTAAAATATCACTATTTTTATAACCTAAAGCTTTTAAAATAATAGTTACTGGTAATTTTTTTCTACGATCTATACGAATAAATAAACAATCTTTAGAATCAAATTCAAAATCTATTCAAGAACCTCTATAAGGAATAATTCTAGCACTATATGAAACTTTTCCTGATAAATTAATTTTATTTTTATCACTATCAAAAAAAACTCCTGGACTACGATGTAATTGAGAAACAACAACTCTTTCTATTCCATTAACAACAAAAGTTCCTCTTTCTGTCATAAATGGTATATCCCCCATATATACTTCTTGTTCCTTAAAAGAAATAAGACTATTATTATCAGAATTATTTTTATAAATATATAAACATAATTTAACTTTTAAACTTATAGAATAAGTTAAACCTCTAATTTGACATTCTTTATCATGAAAAAATGGATTAGAAAAAGAATAACTTATATAATCTAATTTAACTGTTTTATCATGATTATATATAGGAAAAATAGATTTAAAAGATAAACTCAATCCAGAAGAAAAATTTTTTCTATCATATAAAAAATTATTATAAGACTTTTTTTGAATATTTAATAAATATGGAATATCTAAAATTTTATTGGTCTTACTAAAATTTCTACGAAAACATTTTATTTCAGTACAAGAGTAAACCATACCAAATACCTTTATTATAAACTAAATTTATTTAACCAAAACTTCAGATCCTATATCTTCAAAAGATTTCTTTAATATATCAATATCTTTCTTATTAACTTTATCTTTAATTAATACAGGAGCAGATTCTACTAAATCTTTAGATTGTTTTAATCCTAAATTTAAAATACTACGTACTAACTTAATAACAGCTATCTTATTATTACCTATTTTATTTAATGTAATACTAAATTCATTTTTTAATATATTATTTTTTTTATTATTTTTTACATTATTATCTAATTTATAATCTTGTTTACAAATACCAAATTTTTTTTCTATACTATCTATCAACTCTACTAATTCAACTAATGACATAGATGATATTTTTTCTATAATTTCTTTTTTATTCATTTATTATTATCCTTTATTTACTAATTTTTTTTTTAAAAAAATTAAAATATTTATTAATCTTAAAATAGTTATATTTCTAAAATAAAATATAAAATATTGTAAAGCTTTATTTTTTGTAGATAATAAAAATATTTTTTTTACAATATTTAAAGAAATCAATTTATTATCAATACACATAGATTTTAAAATTATTTTATTATTATATTTATCTATATATTTATTTAAAATTTTACATATATTATTATTATATTTATAAGAAAAACAAATTATAATAGGACCTATAAAATAATTTTTCAAAAATTCTATTTTTGTATTTATAACAGAAATTTTTAATAAATTATTATGAGCTACAAAAATAAAACCATTATTATTTTTTATATTTTTACGAAAAAAATTTAATTCATTTGAAGATAAATTATAATAATTTAATACAACTATAAATGAAGATTTTTTTAATTCATTTTTTATATTTAAAATATATTTTTTTTTGTCTTTAATTTTTAATAACATTAATTTACCTAAATTCTAATCATTTTTATAAACAACATAACCTTTACCCATAGTACTAGATAAAGTAATTTTTTTTATTAAAAAGCTATTTTTATTTTTTAAAGAATCTATTTTAGAATACAAACAAAAAAAATTATCAAATAAATCATTATCAGAAATTTTCAAAGTTCCAATACTATTATGTATAATTCCATATTTATCAACTAAAAATATAATTTTTCTTTCTTTAAATTCTAAAATAGTTTTTTTTAAGTCATTAGTAACAGTTCCAAATTTTAAACTTGGCATCATATTTCTAGAAACTAAAAAACTAGATAGTTTATTAACAATTTTAATAACATCAAAAGTTGAAATAATAATATCATATTTAATTTTTTTATTTAAAATTTTATCAATTAAATCTTCATTACCAACTAAAAAAGCACCAAATTTATATGCATCATTAAAATTTTTATTAGAAGTAAAAACAATAATTTTTTTTTTTTTACCTATATTTTTAGGTAATAAAACATTACCACAAATATTAGTATTAATATTTTTTTTTTTCAAATATAAATTTATATCAACATCAATAGATTCAATAAATTTTTTTTTAGATTTTTTTTTTATTAAACTAAATACATCTATTACATTTTTTTTAAATTTTTTGTATACTATTTTTTCCATAATTTTTTATAAAATATTATTTATTATTTTATTTTAATACCCATAGATTTAGCAGTACCTATTATAGATTTACATATACATTCTAAATTATTAGTATTCATATCAACTAATTTAACTTTAGATATTTCTAAAATAGATTTTTTATCTATATATCCTATAAAATCATGACCAGGTTTTTTAGAACCACTATTTAAAGAAATTCTTTTTTTTAAAAGAAAAGAAACAGGTGGAGTTTTTGTTATAAAAGTAAAACTATGATTTTTATATACAGTTATCAAAACAGGTATAGGAATACCTTTTTCTAAATTAGACGTTTCTTTATTAAATAATTTACAAAAATTAATTATATTAATACCTTTTTGTCCTAAAATAGGACCAATAGGTGGACTAGGATTAGCCATACCAGATAAAACTTGCAATTTTATAAAACATTTAATTTTTTTAGACATATCAACCTTTTATAAATTTTATTTATATATTTTTTTCAACTTGAGAAAAATCTAACTCAACAGGAGTAGATCTACCAAAAATTAAAACAGATACTTTTAAACGATTTCTATCATAATCAATTTCTTCAACAGTACCATTAAAATCAGAAAAAGGACCACTATTAACTCTCACCAATTCACCATATTCAAACATAACTTTAGGTATAGGTTTACCATTTATTTTACTTAATTTTAATTTAATATTTTTAATCTCATTATCACTAATAGGAAATGGATTTCCAAATTTTCCACCAACAAAACCAATTACCTTAGGAATACTCTTCACAAAATATCAATTTTTTTCATTCATCAACATACTTATTAAAAAATATCCTGGAAAAAATTTTCTTTCACTTTTTTTTTTAATACCATTTTTAATTTCTATAACTTCTTCAGAAGGAATTAAAATTTCTCCAAAATTATCATCTAAATTATATAATTTTATATTATCTTTTAATAAATTAATAATTTTTTTCTCAAAACCTGAAAAAACTTGAACAACATATCATAATTTTTTATTACAAAAATTCATAACTTTATAACCCTAAATAATAAATAAAATTAATAAAATATCATATAATTTTATCTATAATTCATACTATAAAAGATATTAATAAACTAGAGAAACAAACAATAACAACATTTTTATATGTATCATTTATTGATGGTCAAATTATTTTAAAAACCTCTAATTTAGATTTTATAAAAAAAAAAATAAGTTTTTTACCTAAAGAACTAATTTTAAATCAATAAAATAAAAAAAAAGAAATAATAACTTTTAAAATTATTCTAAATACTAAATAATAATTAGATAAATAAAAATTGAACAAAATTATTAATATTACAAAAAAAATAAATAAACTTTTTATATTTAAAAAATAAGTATTCATCAATATATTTATTACAAAAAAAATAAATATAATATATTTTTCTATAAATATACAATATTTATTAAAATAAATTTATAAAATATTAAACAATTACATAATATATTTATTAATTAAATATATTTTTTATATATTTAAAAATTTCAAAAAAATTAATTAATTTAATTTCTAATTCTAATCAAATTTTAAATTTTTTAAAAACTTTTTTTCTAACAAAATTAAATAATAAAAAAATATCTTTAGATTTAGCATTATTAATATTAATAATTATTAAAGAATGTTTTTTATAAACCTGAGCATCACCAATAGTATATCCTTTTAATTTACATAGATCAATTAATAAAGCCGCAGGTATTTTAATTTTACTAAAATAAAACTCAAAAATAAAATTATCTAAAAAATATAAATATTGTTCTTTAAATTTTAAAAATTTTTTATAAGAAATAAAAGGATTTTTAAATATACAACCTATATTTCCAAAAACTTTAATATTGGGAAGTTTACAACTCCTAATATACTTTATTCTATTATATATATTATATACATTTATATTACTAAAATAATTAAAATAATTATATAAATCTTTATATTTTAATATTGGTTTTCAATTTTTTTTAATTCTTAATATAACTTTAACTATTATAAAACGATTATAAATAAAATTTTTAAATATACTATATCTATAAAAAAATTTACAATCATAATTTCTTACAAAAAAAAAAATACCAGTAAAACTATCTAAAATCTTAATATAAAAAACAAAATCTTTAATTTCAACACCATAAGCACCAATATTATTAATAATAGCAGAACCAATAGTTCCAGGTATACAAGCTAAATTTTCTAAACCAAAAATACCATTATAAATAGAAAATAAAACAACATTAGATCATAATTCACCAGAATTAACATTCAAAAATCAATAATCAATATTTTGAGTTATTTTAATTCCTTTAATTTTATTAATTATAACAACACCAAAAAAATTATTAATAAATAAAATATTACTACCTCTACCCAATATTAAAGTTGGTATCTTATTTTTAAAATTAAATAATAAAATTTTTCTAAGATAATATATTTTATTAATTATAAATATTTCTTCTGAATATACATTTATATTAAAAGTATTAAATTTTTTTAAAGAACAATAATTATACATATATTTAAAATTATTTATTTAATTTATTAAATAAAATTTTTTCTAACATAAACATTTTTTTATAACATATATCATTAATATGATCAAAACCTAATAAATGCAAAAACCCATGTATAAAAATTTTCAAAAAATAATCTAAATAACTAAAATTATTAAATCAACATTTATAAAAAATATAACAAGGACATATATATATATCACCTAAAAAATTAAAACCATATTCTTTATATTTAAAAGGAAAAGATAATATATCAGAAATATATTTTTTTTTTCTAAATTTAAAATTTAAATAAAACATTTTATCTTTATTTACTAAAATTAAATTTAAAGATTTTGTTAAATTAAAAAATAAAACAATTTTTTTAAATCATTTATAAAAAAAATATTTTTTAGGCAAAAATATACAATCACTACATTTAAAATAAATATATAACATAAATATCTATTTATCAAATTTAATACAATTATCATAAGCTTTAATTATACTACCAACAATAGAAGATCTCATTATATCCTTAATATCAAAAAAAGTTATACCTATATTATTTATATTATTACATATTTTAATTACATGTTTTAGACCAGAATAAGTATTTTTAGGTAAATCTATCTGTGATATATCTCCATTAATAACAGCTTTAGAATTAAAACCTAATCTAGTTAAAAACATCTTCATTTGAGTAATAGTAGTATTTTGAGCTTCATCTAATATTATAAACGAATCATTAAAAGTTCTTCCACGCATATAAGCTAAAGGAACAACTTCTATAATATTATGAGATATATATTTTTTATTATAATCAGGACCTAAAATATCAAATAAAACATCATAAATAGGACATAAATATGGATCAATTTTTTTATTAAAATCACCTGGTAAATAACCTAATTTTTCTCCAGCTTCAACTATAGGTCTAGCTAATATTATTCTATATATTTTTCTTTTTTTTAAAAAATCTATTGCTGCTGCAGTAGCTAAATATGTTTTTCCAGTTCCTGAAACTCCTACTCCAAAAGTAATAATATTATTTAATATATTTTTTAAATATAAAATTTGTTTTTTTGTTCTAGGTTTAATTATATTAAATTTTGTTTTTAAACAAAAAAAATTAGAATTTTTATTTTTCATTATTTTAATTTAAATTAAATATTAACTAATTTTCCATATAATATATTTTTATTAATTTTATTTATATTAACATTAACTAATTTGCCTATTAAATTATTATTATTATTTTTAAAATAAACAATTTTATTATTTCTAGCTCTACCAAATAAAAAATTTTCTTTTTTAGAATATCCTTCTACTAAAATTTCTTGATTAGTATTTAACATAGTATTACTTCAAAAAATAGAATTTTTACGTAATAATTTAAGTAATCTATATAATCTATTTTTTTTTTCATTACTAGAAACATTATCAATCATATTAAAAGATCTAGTACCAGGTCTAGGAGAATAAATAAATGCAAAACTATTATCAAATTTAATTTTATTTACTAAATTAATAGTTAAATTAAAATCCTCATCATCTTCTCCTGGAAAACCAACAATAAAATCTGAACCAAAAATTAATTTAGGTCTAATATTTAATAATTTATCAACAATTTTATTATAATATTCAATAGTATAATTTCTTCCCATATTTTTTAAAATTTTATTAGAACCACTTTGTACAGGTAAATGTATAAAATCAACTATTTTATAAATATTTTTATATGATATAATTAAATCATCAGTAAAATTAATAGGATGACTAGTAGTAAATTTAATACGTTTAATTTCATCTATTTCAGAAATTAAATATAATAAATTAGAAAAAGTACATTTTTTACCATTTTTAAAAATTCCTAAATAAGAATTAACATTTTGTCCTAATAAATTAATTTCAGAAACACCATTTTTAGAAAGATAACAAATCTCAGAAATTATATCTATAGGAGATCTACTAAATTCTCTTCCTTTTGTAATAGGTACAACACAATAAGAACAACACTTATTACATCCTTCCATAATAGAAACAAAAGAATTAACATATGAATAATTTGATTTATGTAAATAATTATTTATATTTTTATTATAATTTTTACTAAAATCAACATCAAAAATTTTTTTTCTATATTTTTTAAAATTATTTACTAATATAGGAAATTTTTTAATTTTATTAGAACTAAATATTATATCAACTTCAGGAAACTTAATAAATATTTTTTTTCTATCATAAGTAACAATACATCCACATACAGCAACTATTAATTTATTATTTTTTTTTTTAATTCTTCTCACAATATCAATATAAGAATAAAATTTATCTTGAGCTTTTTGTCTTACAGAACAAGTATTTAAAATTACTAAATCAGATTTATCTATAGAATTAACAATAAAACATCTTTTAAAATTTTTAAATAAATATGAAATAATTTTATTAGTATCATATTTATTCATTTGACAACCTCAAGTTTTTATATATATATTCATTTGTTATATATTAATTAATTAATTTATAGCTACGACAGGAATTGAACCTGTGACCTCAGCGTTATGAGTGCTGTGCTCTAACCAACTAAGCTACGTAGCCATTAAACTGGGGTACCAGGATTTGAACCTGGGATCGCGGGATCAAAACCCGATGCCTTACCACTTGGCTATACCCCGAAATACGGAAGACGAGATTTGAACTCGCACACTACTAGTACTAGACTCTAATTCTAGTGCGTCTACCAATTCCGCCACTTCCGCAAAAAAAAAAACAAAAAACAAAAAAAAAAAAAAATACAATATTAATTATTATATTATATAATATTTACATGAAAAAACATAAATTAAAAAAAATTATTAAATATTGTATAAAACTATTTAAATCAAATAATATATATTATGGACATAATACATATAATGCTACATCAGAAACAATACATTTAATATATTCAATTTTAAACATAAATATAAAAAAAAAAATAAAAGAAATAAAAAATATTAAAATAAACAAAAAAAAAAAAAATAAAATTATAAATTTAGCTAAAAAAAGAATAAAAAAAAAAATACCTATAGCTTATTTAACAAAAAATACATGATTTTGCAATAAAAAATTTTTTATAAATAGAAACGTAATAATTCCAAGATCACCAATATCAAAAATAATTAAAAAAAATTTTTTTTTTATAAAAAAAAAACCCAAACATATATTAGATTTATGTACTGGAAGTGGATGTATAGCAATATTATGTGCATATATTTATCCCAAATCTAAAATAGATGCAACAGATATTTCTTTAAAAGCATTAAAAATAGCAAAAAAAAATATATATTTACATAAAAAAAAAAAACAAATAAATATAATACATTCAGATTTATTTAAAAATATAAAAAAAAAATATGATTTAATAATAAGCAATCCACCATATGTAGATAAAAAAGATATAAAATATTTACCAAAAGAATATTTATACGAACCTAAAATAGCATTAATAACAAAAAATAATGGAATATATATAATTCAAAAAATAATAAAACAATATAATAAATATTTAAATAAGAATGGATATATAATTTGTGAAACAGGACATCAAAAAAAAAAAATAATAAAATTAAATAAAAATATAAAATTTAAATGAATAAAATTTAAAAATATAAATAATAATATTTTTTATATAAAAAAATAAATTAAATATTAAATAAATAAATAAAATTATTATTTAATATATTAAATAAATTAATATTCTTAATATAAAATATTATTTTAATTATAAAAATTATTCTACTTAGATCATTAAAATAGTTTCTATATATTTCAAAAGATAAATAAAGAAAATCTGTTTCTATAAATAATATATCTAAAATATATATTTTATAATTTTTTTTAAATAATTCATATTTTAAAAATTACTAATCAAAAAATAAATATATATAAATTTAAAAATTTAAACTATTTTTTTACCATTATAATTATAATAATATATTATACCTTTAATTCAGATATATTAATATTTTTTATAGTATTAAAAATATTATTAAAAAAAATTTTATATTAATTATAATAAATTTACAAATTTTTTAATAAAATTAAATATCTAATAAATAAATTTATTTATTTTTTTATAATTATTATTAATATATTTATAATTTAATTTAGATTATCCAATTGCAATAATATATTTATAAAAACAAATTTTTTTTTTAAAAAATAAATTTTTTTATTAATTCTATCAACATATAAAAATATATTCTACAAAACATTTTAATATTAGATAATAAAAAATAAAATATAAAAATATGTAAAAATTTTTTATATTAACAAAATACTTAATATATATTTAATATTATTTTTATTAATAAATAATATTAATTTATTTATATATTTTAAAAAACAACAAAATAATTTATTTAAATAATAACAAATATCAATAATAAACATATTTTACCTATTTAAAAAAAAATAAATATAATAAACTAATTCATAAATCAAAATTTTTTTATTAATAAAAGATATATTATTAATATTATTAATACATAAATAAATTCTATAAAAAATACGAATTTTATCATTTAACAAAATTTTTTTAAAAATATTTTTAAATAATAATAAACAATCTAAATTGTAATAATATTTATTATTAAATTCAAAATAAATAAAATCAAAAAATACAGTTAACAATAAAAATAAATTATCAATTGATTCATCTAATAAAATATTAATCATTTTAATTTCTTTTTTATATATAAAATTATTTATAAAATTTAAAAAAAACAATCTTTTATTAAATTGATTTCTTAAAAAAAATAAAATTTTTAATGGAGAAAAATAATTTATACGAATAATTGATATTATTGATTCATCTGAAATTTTATTAAAAGAATATTTTTTTTTAAAAAAATTTAATAAATAAATTTCAGAAGGAGGAAAAATATAAAATCTATATGATCTACTTAATAATGTAAAAGGTATTTTAACATAAGAAAAACAAGTAAAAATAAATATTACTTTAAAATAAAATTCTTCCATTAATTTTAATAAATAATTATTAATATAAATATTAATAAAATTATAATTATGAAAATATAATATATTATATGATCCAAAACGAATATTATATATTAATTTATCATTAATACTACGAATATAATTAATATCTATTTTTATATTATTATTTAAAAAATAAAAATTAGGATGAATTTTTTTATTAAAAAGATAACAATTTGAGCAAATATTACAAAAATACTTTTTTTTTTTTTCACATAAAATTCATTTACATAATACATTAATTAATAATTTTACATTTAATTCACAAGGATAATTTATTACCAAATTAAAATTTTTATCAAAAATATTTAAACAAAATTTAATAAGAATATTATAATATTTTAATAATCAAGGATTTTTAATAAACATAATACTATACTTAACATAAATAAATTAATAATAAAATATTAAAATTATAATAAAATATAAATTTAATTAAATAAAATAAATATTTATTTTATAATAAATTATATATATAATTTTAATATATTTAGATAATTTTGTTAAATTTAATTTAGGAATATTATGTTAGTAACAGAAAAAGCACCAAATTTTTATGCACAAGCAATAAATAAAAAAAATGAAATAATAAATTTTGATTTATATAAATATACTAAAAATAAAAAAATACTCTTATTTTTTTGACCTTTAGATTTTACATTTGTTTGTCCATCAGAAATATTAGCTTTAAATAATAGATATGAAAATTTTAAAAAAAGAAATGTAAAAATAATAGGTATATCTGTAGATTCAATATACACACATTTAGCTTGAAAAAATACTCCAATAAATAAAGGAGGAATAGGAAATAAAATAAATTTTCTAATTATTTCAGATATAAAAAAAAAAATACAAAAATTATATAATACTGAACATAAAAAAACAGGAACATCTTTAAGAGCTACATTTTTAATAGATGAAAAAAAAATAATAAAACATATATCTATAAATGATTTATCAATAGGAAGAAATATAAATGAAATATTAAGAATAATTGATGCAATAGATATAAATTTAAAAACAAAAAATGTATGTCCAGCTCAATGAAATAAAAATAAAGAAGCTATAAAACCAGATTATAAAAATATATGTAAATTTTTAAAAAATAACTATAAAAAACTATAATATAATAAAATTATGAAATCAGACATAAATATATACATAAGTATAATAATATTATTTATATTTATAATATTATATTATTTTATGATAATATATCCTCAAAAAAAAATAGAAAAAAAAATAAATATGATATCTAAAAAAATAAAAATTAACAAATTTATTATATTAAAAGGAGGAATAATAGGTAAAATAAAAAAAATTTTAAATAAAAAATATTTAATAATTCTAATAAATAAAAATACAAAAATATTAATAAAAAAAAAATATATACTAGATATAGTAAAAAATAATAAAATAATAAAAATATTTAAATTAATAAATTAAATTTTATCTTCATTATAAATGAAATGTTTTTTTACTATTGGATCATATTTTTTTAAACTTAATTTATTATTTGTATTTATTTTATTTTTTGTAGTAGTATAAAAATGTTTACTTCCAGAAGAAGAAATTAATTTTATTTTTAATCTTTTTTTTTTTGACATATTATTACCTATTTATTTTTTTTAAAAATTTTTCTATACCTAATTTATCAATTATTCTTATAGCTTTAGCAGTTATTCTTAATTTAATAAATTTTTTTTTTTTAGATAATCAAAAACGATGATAATGTAAATTAGGTAAAAATTTACGAATAGAAGTATTCATAGAATATGATCTTTTATTTCCAAATATAGATTTTTTACCAGTAATAAAACAATATCTAGACATAAATAACACCATTAATTATTAATTAAAATTATATTTTTAGCTAAAAAACTATTATTATAATTATTTATATTATTCATTAAATAACCATTTATAATTATAACATTATTTATATCTATAATTAAAGAATATTTTATATATATATTTTTAAAAATTAAAACCTCAATAATTCCAGTATTATCATCTAAATTAATTAAACAAATTTTATCTCTATTTTTAGTAAAAATAAATTTAATATTAGTTATAAGACCAAATATTTTAATAATTTTTTTTTTGTTTAAAAAAAATAAATCTTTAATAAAAATTAAATCTCTATATTTTTTCAAAAAAATATAATATTTTTCAATTGGATGATTATTTATATAAAAACCAATCGTTTCTTTTTCTTTATGTAAAATAATAGTATTATTTCATATAGAAAAATATTTATTTATATCATTATCTATAATAGAAGAAATTAAATTTTTTTTATTAAATAAATTTAATTGACCAAAACTTAACACTTTTTTTTGATATTTAATAATTTTTAATAAATCATTTATATATTGAAATAATATAGATCTATCTATTTTAAATAAATCTAAAGAACCAGATAAAATTAATTTTTCTAAAACTAATTTAGAAATTTTAATAAAACATATTAAACTACAAAAATGACCAAAACTTTTAAATTTACCAAATTTTTTCCTCAAATTTAAAATAAGATCTATTGAACTTTTACCTATACCTTTTATAGCTCCTAAACCATATATAATATTTTTAGAATTATTAACATTAAAATAGTAATCACTATAATTTATATTTAGAGGAATAATTTTTATTCCAATACGTTTTATTTCAGTAATTATTAAAATAATTTTTTTTATATTACTAATATCAGAATTAATATAAGAAGATAAAAATTCTGCAGGATAATTAGATTTTAATCATAAAGTTTGATAAGATATATAAGAATATGCAACAGAATGAGATTTATTAAAACTATAACCAGTAAATTTTTCAATTAATTTAAATATTTTAAAAGATAAATTACTATTTATACCTAATAAAATAGAACCATTTATAAATTTTTTTCTATGAATATTCATATTTTTAAAATCCTTTTTACTTATAATTACCCTTAACATATCTGCTTCTTCTAAAGAATAACCAGCTAAAACTTGAGCTATTTTCATAACTTGTTCTTGATATAATATAATTCCATATGTATCTTTTAATATAGGAATTAATAATTTATGTTGTTTTTTTTTATCAGGATAATATATTGATTCTATTTTTTTTTTACGATTAATAAAATTATCTACCATTCCAGATTTTAAAGGACCAGGTCTAAATAAAGCTATTAAATCAATAATATCATTAAAAGAATTAGGTTCTAAATTTTTAATTAACTCTCTGATACCTCTAGATTCTAATTGAAAAACACCTATTGTATTTGAATTTTTTAATAAATCAAAACTTTTTTTATCAAAAAAACTAATTTTATTTATATATAATTTATTTTTTATTTTTCTTTTTTTATTAATAAGATTAATAGTATTATCTATAATAGATAAAGTTTTCAAAGCCAATAAATCAAATTTAATTAAACCTATATATTCAACATCATTTTTATCAAATTGAGTAATTAATTTACAATTATCATGATCATAATATACAGCACAAAAATCAGTTATCAAAGAAGGAGATATAACAATACCTCCAGCATGTCTTCCTATTCCTTTAATTAAACCTTCTAATTTTAAAGATATATCTATAATATATTTAACTTCTTTATTATTTTTATATAAATCATTTAATATTTTTTCACTTTTAATTACTTTTTTTAAAGAAATATTAAATCCAAAAGGTATCAACTTAGCTAAATAATCTATAAAAGAATAAGAATAACCTAAAACACGACCAACATCTCTAACAACAGATTTAGCTGTCATAGTATTAAATGTAACAATATTCGCTACAGATAATTTACCATAAATACTTTCTATATAAGATATAACTTTATCCCTTTTATTCATACAAAAATCTATATCAAAATCTGGCATAGATATTCTTTCAAAATTTAAAAATCTTTCAAAAATTAAATCAAATTTAATAGGATCAATATCTGTTATATATAATAAATATGCTACTAAAGAACCTACACTTGATCCTCTTCCAGGACCAACAAAAATATTATTTTTTTTGGATCATTTTACAAATTCCATTACTATTAAAAAATAATTAGTAATTTTTAATTTAAAAATTACATTTAATTCCTTTTTTATCCTTAAAATATATTTTTTTTTTAATAAAATATTTTTAACAAAATTAACTCTTTTAAATAAACCATAAATAACATTTCTTTTTATAAAAAAATTTGAAGAAACATTAATAAAAGGAAAATTTGGCAAAAAAAATTTTTTTTTCTTTATAAAAAAATTACAATTTTCAGCAATTAAAATAGTATTATTTAATGCATTTTTAAAATCAAAAAATAAATTATATACATCAATTTCTTTTTTTAAAAAATATTGATCTGTATAATCTATAAAATTATCAATTTCATTTAAAGAACAATTATTATATATACAAGAACGTATTTTATTTAAAAAAAAATCTTTTTTTTTAATAAATAAAACTTTATTTGTAACAACAAGATTAAAATTAATTAAATTATATAAATTAACTATATCTTTTATATATTTATCTTGATTTTTATGATTTAATCTAAAAATTTGTAAAAAAAAATTATCTAAAAATATATTTTTAAATAATAAAATATGATTATATAATATAGAAAATTTATAACAAAAAAAATTTTTTGTATTTAAATTATAATAATTAATAGAATACATTATTATTAATCCTTTACTAAATTTTAGTATTAAATTAAAATCTATATACAAAAAATTTTTTTTATCTTTATTACAATGAGCTATTGAACATATTTTAATTAAATTTTTATAACCATTACTATTAATACATAATAAAGTAGAAAAATTAATAGAATTAATATTACTAAAATATATTCCTATATCTAAACCAATAATAGGTTTTATACCATAAAAAAAAGATCTATTTATAAATTTTATAGAAGAAGATAAATTAAAATAATCAGTTATAGCTATACAAGGAATATTAAGTATATAACATTCTTTTAATAAATTTTCTATTTTACATATTCCATCTCTTAAAGAATAATCACTATGAACATTAAGATGTATAAATTTAGGATTTAACATTATTAATAATTTTAAATATTTATATATTTTTAATTTTTTAAAAAATAATTATATTTAAATATATCATATATAATTTTAAATAAATATAATAATATAAAAATTTTAAAATATATTAAATTTATTATTTTTTTTAAAAATTCTTTTTAAAAAGATTTTTTAAAATTTATTTTATATTAAAACTTAAAACTAAAAAAAATAAAATATAAAATAATTTTATAATTAATAATATTAAAAATAATTACCTAAATTAAATTGAATATAATTTATTTCATTATCATTATAAATATTAAAAGGTAAACCAAAAGAAAAATTAATAATTCCTAAAGGGGTTAAAATTTTAAAAGATATACCAGTAGAAAAACGAAACATATTTATATTATTATAAAAATTATAATTTTTATAAAAATTTAAATTTCTATCATTAGTATCAATAAATATTCCAGTATCAAAAAAAAATGATGAACGAATATATTTAGAATATAATTTACTAAAAAATAAATCATTAGGAAAAATTAATTCTAAATTTAAAGAAGATATAAAATTACCATTATAATAAATATTAGAATTACATATTTTTCTTTTATTTTCACATTTATAACTTTTAGAATTTATAAATATTTTTTTATAACCTAAATAATCCAAATCAAAACCTCTTAAAAAAATATTATTTTCATAATTAAAATTCTCATAAAATGGAAAATTTTTTCCTAAAAATCCATTAACATAACCTATGTTATATTTTAAAAAAAATATTCATTTATTATTTTTATCTAAAGAATAATATTTTAAATAATTTAAATATAATTTATAAAAAGAATTATCAGAAAAAGGTAAAGTAATTTTATTATAAATATCAAAAACAAAACCAGTATTAGGAAAAATATTATTATCTAAATTATTAAATACAAAATTATTAATTAATAATAAATCATTATTTATTAATCTATTTTTTTTAGATTTTAAATAAAATTTTTTATTTATAGATTTAAAATATTTAAATATAGATAATTGAGATTTAATATTATATAAATTATTTAAAGAATAAATTAATCCAATTTTATATTTTATAAAATTATTAATAAAAAAAGTAATATTATTTTTTATTCCACTATTAATATTTAAATAACCATAATTATTAATTTTATCATTTAATAAATTATTATTAAATAATTCATGTTTTATATATATAAAATCAAAATTATATATTGGATAATTTAAAAAAATATTAAAATTATTACTAAGTTTATTTTTAAAACCCTTTATAAAAAAATCACTACCAGGAAAAAAAATATTTTTATTTAATAAAGAAATATTATAATTTAAACTGCTTTTTCTTCCATAACCAACATTAAAATTAATTAATCCATCATTTATTTCAGAAACTTCATATATTATATTTAAAAAATATTTTTTATTTTTATTAAAATACTTTTTTTTAATTTTAACAAAATTAAAAAAACCTGTATTTAATAACTTTTTTTTACCTAAATTCACTAAATAATTATTATATAATACTTTTTTTTTTTGAGGTATTTCTTTTTCTAAAAAAGTATTATTAAATACTTTATTTCCTTTAAATAAAATATCATTAACATAAAATTTTTTTCCAAATTTTATATCAAAAAAAATAATAATATACTTATTAAAAATTTTTTTTATATTATTATTTATATAAACATCAATATAACCATTATTATTTAATAATTTTTTAATTTCAAAAATTATATTATTAATGATATTTAAATTAAAAAAAATTTTTTTATAAAAAAATTTTTTTTTAATATAATTAAAATAATTATTATAAATACTAACATTATTTAATATTTTTATATCAAATAATCTATATCTATTTCCTTCATTTAATTCTAAATATATATTCAAAAATTTATTATTATTTATTTTTGTTTTTACAGATTTTATATAAAAATCAAAATAACCATATTTAAAATAAAAATTTTTTATAATATTTAAATCATTAATAAAAATATTTATAATAAAAATATTTTTACCTAAAAAATTATTTAATAAAGAATATTCTTTAATATTAATAAAAGATAAAATTTTTTTTTTACTAAAAAAATTATTTCCAAAAAAAAATATTTTATTTATTTTTGCAAAATTACCTTCTTTAATATTTATTTTTAAAAAATATCTATTTTTTTTATAAAAATATAAAAAATAATTTATTTTTACATCATATTTTCCTAAAAAAATATATTTATTTAAAATATATGATTTAAATTTTAAAAAATTTTTTTTATCAAAAAATTTATTAATACTAATATTAAATTTCTTTAATAAAAATATAAACTCATTATTATTAATAATATTATTTCCATTTAAAAAAATTTTATATAAAACAGGTTTATATAATAATTTTATAACAATATTTTTATTAATTTTTTTAATATTTATTTTTTTAAAATGATCTATATTTAAAAAAAAATTATTTATTTTATCAATATTTAATTTATTAAAAAAATTTTTATTTTTTAATAAAAAATAATAATAATATGTATTATTATTATTATATTTTATATTTAATAATAAATTATTATAATTTTTACAATTACAATTATTAAAAAATAAACAAAAAATAAAAAAAAACAATAATATAAAACTTTTCATATAATATAAAATATATAATTAATATAAATATAATAAATATATTTATATTAAACTTTACCGAATTTTCTTTTTCTTTTTAAAAAAGAATTTAATATAAAAATAAAATCACTTTTATTAAAATCTGGTCATAATTTATCAATAAAAAATAATTCAGAATAAACAATTTGTCATAATAAAAAATTACTTATTCTTTTTTCTCCACCAGTACGAATTACTAAATCAATAGGAGGTTGATTATATAAACATAAATTTTTACTTATAAAATCCTCATTAATTTCATTAAATAAAATTTTTTTTTTAATTATCTTTTTAACTATTTTTCTAACACAATTTAAAAAATCTCATTTTCCACTATAATCTATAGCTAAATTTAATTTTAAACCATTATTATTTTTAGTAATTTTTTCAACTTTTCTAATATTTTTATACAAACTAAAATAAAATTTTTTTTTATTTCCAATAATTTTTACACAAATATTTTTTTTAATAAAATAATTAATTTTTTTTTTAATAGAAATAGAAAATATTCTCATTAATTCAGATACTTCTAATTCTGATCTAAATCAATTTTCAGTACTAAAAACATATAAAGTTAATGAATATAATTTATATATTACAGAAAAATCTATAATTTCATTAACAACTCTTAATCCCATTTTATGACCTAAAATACGAGATAATCCTTTAGAACTAGCTCATCTCCCATTTCCATCCATAATTATAGCTACATGTTTTGGTTTATCATTCATTACATTATTATAATTTATAAATTTATAATTAATTACCTATTAAATATTTTTTTTTATTTAAAAATAAAAATTCTATATTTTTTATATATAAATTAGTAATATTTTGTATTTTTTTATTAAAAATTTTATTTTCATCTTTACTAATCTCTTTATTAATAAATAAAATCCTTATTTTTTTTTTAAATTCATGCCTTATATTTCTTATACATATTTTAACTAATTCAGTTTCATTTTTTAATAATTTAACAAATTTATATCTTTTTTCTTCAGTTAAAATTGGAATTCTAATTAATATATCATTATTTTTTTCAAAAATACTAACATCTAAATTTAAATTTAAAATAGATTTTTTAACAATATTTTTAATATTTTTATCAAATAAAGATATTTTAAAAAAATTTCTTTCCATAAATATATTAGATAATTTATTTAAAAGAACTTTTTTTCCAAAATAATCTATAAATATATTACCTATTATATTTAAATCTAAAGAATTTAAATTAAATTTTTTAATATTTAACTTAAAAGAATTTAAACATTTATCCATTTTATTAATCAATAACTTATTAATTTTATTAAACATATATTTATTAAAAAAATAAAAAATTAAAATTAATCATCTAAAAAAACACGTAAAATATCTGATCTACTAGGGTGACGTAATTTTCTTAAAGCTTTAGCTTCAATTTGTCTAATACGTTCTCTTGTAACATCAAATTGTTTACCAACTTCCTCTAATGTATAATCACTATTCATATCTATACCAAAACGCATTCTCAAAACTTTTGCTTCTCTTGGAGTTAAACTAGATAAAACATTACTAGTAACAGATTTTAAACTTTCAATTGTTGCTGAATATAATGGTAATTCTAAAGAAGAATCTTCAATAAAATCACTTAAATGTAAATCTTTATCTTCTCCAATAGGTGTTTCCATAGATATAGGTTCTTTTGATATTTTTAATATCTTTCTAATTTTATCTTCTGAAATAAACATTTTATCTGACAATTCTTTAGGAGTAGGTTCTCTACCCATTTTCTGTAAAATTTGTCTTGATATTCTATTAAGTTTATTTATTGTTTCTATCATATGAACTGGAATTCTAATAGTTCTAGCTTGATCTGCTATAGATCTAGTTATAGCTTGACGTATTCATCATGTAGCATAAGTAGAAAATTTATATCCCCTTTTATATTCAAATTTATCTACAGCTTTCATTAAACCTATATTACCTTCTTGAATTAAATCTAAAAATTGTAAACCTCTATTTGTATACTTTTTTGCTATAGATATAACTAATCTTAAATTAGCTTCAACCATTTCTTTTTTAGCTCGTTTAGTATTTTTTTCTTTTTTAAATAATTTTAAACTCATTTTTTTTATTTTTGAAATATTACAACCAACTTTATTTTCTAAAAAAATAAAATAATTTATTTTTTTTTTTAATAAAAAAAAATTTTTTTTAAAATTTATTGATCATGAAGATTTAATATTTATAATTTTAAATAATAATTTAATACTAAAACCATACTTATTTATAAAATTATAAAATATTTCTTTAGGCATAAAAAAATCATTTACACATAAATTAAAAATTTCATTTTCTTTAATTTTTATATTATTTATAATACTTTTAACTTTTAAAATTAAAAAATTAAATTGTTTAGGAGCTAATTTAAATTTCATAAATATATTAACTAATTTATTTAATTCATATTTAGTATAAGGATGTTTAATACTATATTTTTTTATAAAATTAATTAATACATTATATTGAAAATCTAAATAATAAAAATTCCTTCTTATTATATTTAAACTTTCAAATTTATTATATATATTACAATATTTATTATTATTTTTTTTATTTTTATTTAAAAAACATATATTTTCTATACTAGAATTCATAAATCCTATTATCAAATCACAAAAACGTAATTTTCCTATATTTACTAAAGAATATTGATATAAAAAATAATCTATTACTTTTAAAAAATTAGCTAAATAAAATTGCATCTTATTAATACCATTTTCTATTCTTTTAGCTATATTAATTTCATCTTCCCTAGTCAATAATTCAACATTACCCATTTCTTTCATATACATTCTAACAGGATCATTATTTTTATTAATATCAGTATTTATTTTCATATAAAATCATCATAATCAAATAATAAAAACATTATTTTATAAAATTTATATAATAATTAACATATAAATTATTAAATCTATATTATTAAATATCTATTAAAAATTTTTTAAATATTAAATAATTTATTTTTTTTAAATTATATATATTAAATAATATATATATAATTAATATTTTTTTAAAAAAATAATTATTTAATAAAATTTTTTAACTTTATTAAAAACCATACTTTTTTTTTATTTTTTTTATTTCATCCATAATTTTTACTATATAAAAATATTTCCTTTATTTTTTTATCAATAAAAATAATTTTCAATTTATTTAATAAAAATAAAAAAAAAAATTTAATATTTATTTTATCTGAAATAAATATATTTAAATATAAATATTTTATATATATTTTATATCTATCATATTCTAAAAATTTTATAATTTTAAAAATATTAATATTTATATTATAAATACAAATTTTAACTATTTTAAAAAAAAAAAATAAAACTAAACGATTAACATAAAAAAAATAATCACTTAAATTAACTAATTTAGATAAATTAGGATTTTTAATTAATAAAACAATTAAATATCTTATTATTATTTTTCTATTAAAAAAAAACATTTTTTTATTAAAATTATTTAATTTAGGATTTATTAATTTAATAAAATTTAAACCAACTCTATTTAATAATTTTTGATACAAAAAAATTCTTATTATATTTGATTTAATTTTATTAACTAATAAAATAAATTTTTTAACAAAATAAATTTTTTCTTCAATATTTAAAAATATACTTTTTTTTATAAAAAAAAAAAACAAAAAATAAAAAAAAGATTTAGCATTTTTAATTCTATTTTTAAATTTATCTCTACCTTCTTTATTAATTAAAGAATCAGGATCTTCTCCTTTAGGAAGAATAATAAAATAAGATTTTTTATTTTCATTTATATAACTAGAAATCAATTTAATTGTTTTTTTAATAGAATTTAAACCAGAATCATCTCCATCATAACAAAAAATAATATTTTCTGTATAAAGATATAAAATTTTTATTTGATTTTCAGATATACTAGATCCTAATAAACCAACTACATAAAAAAAACCATTTTTATATAAAGAAATAACATCTAAATAACCTTCAACTACAATTATTCTTTTTAATTTAAAATAACAATTTTTAATATTATTTAATCCATATAAACATTTTTTTTTTTTAAAAAAAATATTAGAACAAGAATTAATATATTTATATTTGTATTTTAAAAATATAGATCTACCTCCAAAAGCTACTATTTTATTATATATATTATATATAGGAAAAATAACACGATTTTGTAATTTATCATATATATTTCCATTAAAATCCTTTATTAAAATTCCTATTTTTAATAAAAAATCAATTTTTTTTTTATCATAATTTAATAAAAATTTTTTTAAATCTTTATATGAAGAATAACCAATAAAAAATTTTTTAATAATTTTACTATTTAAATTTCTACTTTTTAAAAATTTTTTTAAAAAAATATTTTCTTTATTTAAAAATAAAGTATTATGATAAAAAATACTTATTTCTAACATTAATTTATCAAAAAATTTTTTATAATTATAAAAAATATTATTTTTTACATTTTTTTTATCAATAAAAATTAATTTAATACCAAAAAATTTTGATAATTCTTTAATACTTTCTACAAAATTTAAATTAGAAAAACGCATTAAAAAATCTATTACATTACCATGACATTTACAACCAAAACAATAAAAAAATTTCTTATTTTCATCAACTATAAAAGAAGGATTTTTTTCCAAATGAAAAGGACAAAAAGATCTATATTTATTTCCAAATTTTTCAAGATTAATTTTAGAAGAAATAATTTTAACAATACTACTATTATATATTAAATTTTTAATAAAAATATTAGAAATATATTTCATAATAATTTTATTTAATAATACAATTATTTAAAAACAAAACTTTTATAATTATTTTTATATTTTTTTTTAATATATCTTTTAATAGCAGAAGCTTTAGCTTTCTTTCTTTTTATAGTAGGTTTTTCATAAAATTCTCTTTTTCTTATTTCTGTTAAAACTCCAGATTTTTCACATGATCTTTTAAATCTACGTAAAGCTACATCAAATGGTTCATTTTCTTTTATTTTTATAATAGGCATAATTTAATCCATTTATATAATAATTTTTTTAATTTATAATAAATATATAAATAATATTTTAATATTAACATATTTAATTTATAAAAAAAAATAAATGATTATTTTAGGAATAGAAACATCATGTGATGAAACAGGACTATGTATATACAATAGCAAAAAAGGAATAATTATAAATGAAATATATAGTCAAGCTAAAATACATTCAACTTATGGAGGAGTTGTACCAAATATAGCTTCAAAAAATCATGTAAAAAAAATAATACCATTAATAAAAAAAATAATAAAAAAAAAAATAATAAAAATTAATAATATACAATTAATAGCATACACATATGGGCCAGGATTATCTAGTTCTTTAATTATAGGAACATCATTTGCTTTAACATTATCATATCTATATAAAATACCATGTGTTCAAATAAATCATTTAGAAGCTCATATTTTATCAATAATGCTATCAAAAAAAAAACCAAATTTTCCATTTATTTCACTAATAGTATCAGGAGCACACACAAACCTAGTAATAACAAAAAATTTTAATAAATATAAAACTATAGGGCAAACATTAGATGATTCAGCAGGAGAAACATTAGATAAAATAGCAAATTTAATAGGATTAAAGTATCCTGGAGGAGAAAAAATATATAAATTATCTAAAAAAGGAAAATATAAATTTAAATTTCCAAAACCAATATTAAAAAAAAATAATTTTAATTTTAGTTTTTCTGGATTAAAAACACACGTATATAATTTTATAAAAAAAAATAAAATAACTAAACAATTTAAATATAATATAGCTTATTCATTACAAGAAACTATAATAGATATCTTAATATATAAATCATTTAAAGCATCTAAAAAATATAAAATAAAAAATATATGTATAGTAGGAGGAGTAAGTTCTAATATAAAATTAAGAAAAAAAATAAAAAAAATGGCAAAAAAAAAAAAAATAAATATATTTTTTCCACCTAAAAAATTATGTACAGATAACGCAGCAATGATAGCATATACAGGATACATAAAATATATTACAAAAAAAAAATTAAAAAATAATTTAAAAATAAAAATAAATCCAAATTTAACTATATAATATAAATTAAAATATATTTTTAAAAAAATTATTTATTTCTTTATATCTAATATTATATATTTTTTTTTTTATATTTAAATTTTTAATATCTAAATTTATTATTTTTTTATATTTAATATTTTTAATAATATGTAAAATTCTTATAAAATATTTATTTAAAAAAATAAATACTTTTTTATTTTTAAAAAAAAATAAAAAAAAAATTTTTTTAATTAAAACTAAAAAACAATCTATAAAAAAATAATTCCTATTAAAATCATATATCATATATATATCTAAAAATAATTTAGAATAATTATATTTATCAAAAAAATAAATTTTACGTAAAACTTTATAAGTTTTTTTAAAAAAAAAAAAAAATTTTTTAGGAATACATAATCTTTTACAAAAATTAAATACATGATTAATTAAAATAGATTTATTTAATATATATTTACTACAAAAAAATGTATCATAAAAAAATAAACATAAAAAAAAAAAATTAACTTTGATATCATTTTTTCATGTTAAATTATTATTAAATATAATATTAAA
The DNA here is from genome assembly GCA_036689375.1 of Candidatus Stammera capleta. Classification (GTDB taxonomy): domain Bacteria; phylum Pseudomonadota; class Gammaproteobacteria; order Enterobacterales; family Enterobacteriaceae; genus Stammera; species Stammera capleta_AQ. Next base: position 258,465 of record CP144808.1, read on the forward strand.
ATAAAATAAAAATTTTTTTTTAACAAATAAATTATTTAATTCAGGATATACAATATTTAAAGCATCACATTTATATAATGTATAAAAATATAAATATATATTATTATTTTTTATAACTTTTTCTGTTTCTAATCAAACTCTCTCTGGGGTTAAATATAATAATTCATTAGATTTAGAAATATAAAAAATCAATTTTCATGTATTTTTATGAATAAAAAAATTAAATTTATTCAATTTAGAAAAAAATCTTGCAACTCTTAATACCCTAAGAGGATCTTCAATAAAATGAATAGATACATGTCTAATAATCTTATTATTTATATCTAAAATACCATTAAATGGATCAAAATATTTTCCTTTTTTATCGACAGAAATAGCATTTATTGTTAAATCTCTACGATATAAATCTTCTTTTAAAGTTATTGATTTTGAAAAATTGCATAAAAAACCATTATAACCTTTACCATTTTTTTTTTCTGTACGTGCTAAAGCATATTCTTCTTTAGTAATTGGATGTAAAAAAACAGGAAAATATTTACCTATAGGTTTATAACCTAAACTTACCATTTTTTTATATGTTGAACCAACAACAACCCAATCTCTATCTTTTGCTTTTAAACCCAATAAATTATCACGTACAAACCCACCAACAAGATAAAATTTCATTTAAATAAATAAAATTAAAAATTATTAATATTTATTAAAAAAAACATCTAAAATATTCTTATCTAAAAAATCATTTTCAATTTCTTCTAAAGCAACAATAGATGGTTTATTTTTTTTAAAATTAATATCACTAATATTATTTTTTGAAAAAATTTGTATTTGTCTAGCTCTAAAAGAAGCTATCAAAACTAAATCAAATCTATTTCCTATTTTCTTTATAGATTTATTTATTAAAATATATGACATAAAATTATACTAATAATTAAATTTATATAAATTAAAAACTATATATTAAAGATTTATCTAATCTTTTATATAAAATATTATAATTAGATATACGATGATTTAAAATTAATTTATTTAAATTTTTTCAAATTAATTTACAATTTAAAAATTTTTCTATTTTACTACAAGTATTTGGAACTATAGGTAATAAATATATAGATATTACACGAAAAATATTTAATATAGTTGTACAAAAATTATGTAATTTATTTCTTTCAAAATTTAAACTCATATTTCATGGTTTTTCTTTATTTATACATTTATTTAAAATATCAAAAAAAATATTAATTTCAAAAATAACCTTATAATAATCAAAATTTAAAAAATAATTACTAATTAAATTAGATTTACTAACAAAAAAATTATAAAAATTAAAATTTCATATTTCTTTAGATAAAAAATTATTAAAATATTTATTTATAAAAAAATATATTCTAGAAGCTATATTAATAAATTTATTTACAAAATCAGAATTAATAGTTTTTATAAAATCACTTAAACATAAATTTATATCATTTATTTTATAAGATAATTTAGTAGAAAAATAATATCTCAAAGAATCCGAATCAAAACATTCCAACCATTTATCAATAGAAACAAAATTATTTAATGATTTAGACATTTTTATTCCATTTAATAAAACATGACCATGAACTATTAAACCACTAGGTTTTCTAAAATTCAACATATCTAACATTATAGGTCATATAATACCATGAAAATATAAAATATCTTTTCCTATAAAATGATAAATTTCAAAATTACTATTCTTTTTTCAAAAATCATTAAAAAAAACAAAACCATTTTTATTACAAAAATATCTAAAAGTACTTATATATCCTAATAAAGCATCTCATCAAACATAAAAATATTTATTTTTTATATACTTATTAGAAATCTTAAAACCAAAATATGGATAATCTCTAGAAATATTTCAAAAATCAAATTTAAAATTTAATCATTTTATTAACTGATTTCTAATTTCATCTTGTAAAAAAGAAATACATATCCATTTATATATTTCTTTTTTAAAAATATTAATATTTACAAATAAATGTTGAGATTTACGTAATACAGGAACAGTATTAGATAAATATGAAACAGGATTAATTAATTCATAAGAATTATATATACTATTACAATTCTCACAAAAATCACCATATTGGTTTTTTTTATAACATTTAGGACATATTCCTCTTAATAATCTATCAGGTAAAAAAATATTTTTTTTCTCATCAAAATATTGATTAATAACTTTTTTTTTTAATAATTTTTTTAAATAAAAATTATTTAATAATAATAAAGAATAAAAATAATTTATTCTACTATTAGTAGTAAAATAAAAATCATGAAATATATCAAATTTTTTAAATTGATTTTTATGCTTAAAATACATATTAGAAATTATATCTTCTGGTAAAATACCTAACTTTTTAGATTCTAATATAATAGCAGTTCCATGAGAATCATCAGAACATAAAAAATAAACATTATTACCAATCATTTTATTAAATCTAACTCATATATCAGCTTGTATATGTTCCAATAAATGACCTAAATGAAGTAAACCATTAGAATAAGGAAAAGCACATGTTACTAAAATATTTTTCATATATATATTATTATAAATAAATAAATCGGCGAGAGAGGATTTGAACCTCCGACCCACTAGTCCCAAACCAGTTGCGCTACCAAGCTGCGCCACTCACCGAAAGGTGGTTAATGGGAATCGAACCCATGACTTCTGAAACCACAATCCAGAGCTCTACCTACTGAGCTATAACCACCAAAAAATAAAAAAAAAAAAAAATAAATAATTATTTTTTCATCATTTCAAAAAAATCATTATTAGTTTTAGTCATAGAAAGTTTTTTAATTAAAAACTCCATGGCATCTATTTCACTCATTGGTTGAATAATTCTTCTTAAAATTCATATTTTTTGTAATTCAGACAATGAAGTTAATAACTCTTCTTTACGAGTACCAGATCTATTATAATCTATAGCTGGAAAAACTCTTTTTTCTGCTATCTTTCTAGATAAATGTAATTCCATATTACCAGTTCCTTTAAATTCTTCATATATAACTTCATCCATTTTAGAACCAGTATCAATCAAAGCTGTAGCTATAATTGTTAAACTTCCTCCTTCTTCTACATTTCTAGCTGCGCCAAAAAATCTTTTTGGACGATGTAAAGCATTAGAATCTATTCCTCCAGTTAAAACTTTTCCAGAAGATGGTATAACAGTATTATATGCTCGAGCTAATCTTGTTATTGAATCTAATAAAATTATAACATCTTTTTTATGTTCAACTAATCTTTTAGCTTTTTCAATAACCATTTCTGCAACTTGTATATGTCTTAAAGCAGGTTCATCAAAAGTAGAAGCTATAACTTCACCTTTTACTAAACGATACATTTCAGTAACTTCTTCCGGTCTTTCATCAATTAATAAAACTATTAATATACAATCTGAATAATTATAACTTATACTTTTAGCTATATTTTGTAATAAAATTGTTTTACCAGCTTTAGGAGGAGCAACTATTAAACCTCTTTGACCTCTTCCTATAGGCGAAGATAAATCTAATACACGAGATGTAATATCATCTCTAGAACCATTACCTATTTCCATATATAAACGACAATTAGTATGTAATGGTGTTAAATTTTCAAATAAAATTTTATTTTTTATATTATTTGGATTATCAAAATTAATTTTTTTAATTTTTAAAAGAGCAAAATATCTTTCTGTTTCTTTAGGAGGTCTTATTTTACCAGATATAGTATCACCAGTTCTTAAATTAAATCTCCTAATCTGACTAGGAGATACATATATATCATCAGGTCCAGCTAAATAAGAACTATCAGATGATCTTAAAAAACCAAAACCATCCTGTAAAATTTCTAATATACCATCACCAAAAATATCTTCACCAATTCTAGATTGTTTTTTTAAAATAGAAAAAATTATATCTTGTCTTCTCATTCTAGATAAATTTTCTAATCCTATTTTTTCACCAAGATTAATTAATTTAGAAATTGATATATTTTTTAAATATGTAAAATTCATAATAATTATTAATTATAAATATAAAGAAGAAATATAATAAAAATATTAATACTAATTAATTTATACTATTTGATTTTAAAAAATCAACTAATTTTTTTTTATCTAAATTACCTGATTTACTAGATATTAAAATACCATTCTTAAATAATAAAATTGTAGGAACACTATATATATTATAATTCTCTATAATATTTGAAAAACCAATATTTATCTTTACAAATTTAATTTTATTAGAAAAATCATTAAAAATTTCATTTAAAGTAGAAATAAATATTTTACAAGGACCACATCATTCAGCTCAACAAACCAATAAAACATAACTATGATAATTTAATACTTCATCTTTAAAATTATCATCATTTATATCTATAATTCTATTACTCATATAAATCCTATAATTAAATCTATAATAATAAATATATAATACTATATTTTAAACAAAATATAAATAAATAAAAAATATAATAACGATTAAATAAAAAAATAATTAATAAAAAATAATTATATGATAAATATATTTAAAATAAAAAATAATAATTTAATTAAAATTAAAATATATAAAAAAAAAAAAATAAAAAAATATATATGAGTAGATTTAATAAATCCTACAGAAAAAGAAAGACAATATGTAAAAAAAAAATTAAAACAAAAAATAATAAAAAAACCTAAATTATTTAATTTAGAAGCTTCATCTAGATTTTTTAAAGATAAAGAAGGAATACATGTACATTCATTTTTTTTTTATAAAGATACAAAAGATTATATGAATAATTCAACTGTAGCATTTACAATAAAAAATAATAAAATATATTCATTAAGAGATATAGAATTACCTGTATTTAGATTATACAGAATAAAAAATAAAAATAAAACATTATTAGATTATAATCCATATGATTTATTACTAAATTTATTTGAAATAAAAATAGATCAATTAGCAAATGAAATAGAAAATGTATATAAAGATCTAGAATATTTAACATATATAATTTTAAGAGACCAAAATAATCAAAAATTTAATAAATCAATATCTATACTTTCTAAAAAAGAAGATATAACATCTAAAATTAGAATATGTTTAATAGATACACAAAGAGCACTAAATTTTTTAATAAAAGAAAATATATTAAAATATAGTCAAAGAGAATTATCAAGAGAAATTATAAGAGATACTGAATCTCTTATACCTCATAATGAATCAATATTTCAAAAAATAAACTTTTTAATGCAAGCAGCAATGGGATTTTTAAATATAGAACAAAATAGAATAATAAAAATATTTTCAGTAATATCAGTTATATTTCTACCTCCTAGTTTATTAACATCAACATATGGAATGAATTTTAAAAATATACCAGAATTAAATTGAAAATATGGATATCCAATAACATTAATTATTATGTTTATATTAAGTTTAATATCATATATATATTTTAAACTAAAAAAATGATTATAATAATATAAATTATAATAATATTAATATAATAAATTTATTTAAAAGAGATTATATGATAACTTCATGTAAATTTAATATTGGTCAACAAGTTAGACATAAATTATTAGGATTTTTAGGAGTAATAGTTGATATAGATCCAGAATATTCATTGTTAGAAACAAATATTGATGAATTAAATATACATAATTCTTTTAAAAAATATCCATGATACCATGTAATAATGGAAGATGATAATGGATATACAATACATACATATTTATCAGAAATACAATTATCTTGAGAAACACAAAAAAAACAACCAAATAAATCATCATTATATGAATTATCAAAAAAAATAAAAAAAACAATTAAAAATTCAAAAATTTAAAATTAAATAAAATGAATATAATAGGAATAGGAATAGATATTTTAAATATAAAAAGAATAATAAATATGAATAATAAAAAAATTAATAAATTTGCAAAAAAAATATTAACTAAAAATGAATATAAAAAATATAAAAATATAAAAAATAAAAAAGAATATTTTTTAGCAAAAAAATTTACAGCAAAAGAAGCAATATCAAAAGCATTAGGAATCGGGATAAAAAATGGAACATTATTAAAAAATTTTGAAATATATAATAATAAAAATGGAAAACCAAAAATAAAAATTTTAAATAAAATATTTAAAAAATTTAAAATAAAAAAAATTAATAAAATACATATATCTATAACAGACGAAAAAAAATATGCACAAAGTATAATTATAATAGAAAATTAATTTAATATAAATTAAAATAAATAAACTTAATTAGTTTAATTAATTTAAATTAAAAATAAATATAATAAAAAAATAATATTTAGATTATTAATCTAATTATTTAATAATTTTTTTATATAAATAATAATTAATCATATTTATTTTTATTAAAACTATATATTAATATAAAATAATATATATAATTTTTAAATATATAAATATAAATAAATTATACTTTTTAAAAAAATAAAATATAAATAAATATTATTTATATTAATATTTTATTTTAAATTAAAATTTATTAAATTTAAACAAATTTAATATATTAAAATAAATTTATAAAATAATTATTAATGTATAATATATTAATAATAATAAAATAATAATAAATATGAAAAAAATAAAATTATTAGCTGAATTAAGAAAAAAAACTGGATCAAAATATTGTAAAAAAATAAGAAATAAAAATAAACTACCAGCAATATTATATGGATATAATAAAAAAAATATTTTATTAAAAATAGATCATAACGATATATATACAAAAATTATAAAAAACAAAGAAAATAAAAATATAAAATTTGAAATTATAATAAATAAAAAAATATTTATATCAAAAATAAAAGAAATACAAAAACATCCATATAAAAATAAAATATTACATATAGATTTTATATATTAATGGGTTGTACAGGACTCGAACCTGTGACCAATTGATTAAAAGTCAACTGCTCTACCACTGAGCTAACAACCCAATATATATAAATATTAATATAATTTTTAAATAAAAACAACGAAAATTTTTAAAAATATTTAAAATTAAAAAAAATTATTTATTTATAAAATTAAATATTTAATAATTTAATATTAAATTATGATTAAAATTGAAAAAGAAATAAATAAATTAACAAATAAATATAAAAATTTTTTATTAGGATTCAGTGGAGGAATAGATTCATCTGTTTTATTATATCTTCTAAATAAATTTAGAAATAAAAAAAAATTAAAAATAAGAGCTATACATATAAATCATAATATAAATAAACTATCAAAAAAATGAGAAAATCATTGTATAAAAATATGCCAAAATAATAATATAAAAATAATTAAAAAAAATATAAAAAAAAAAGAAAAAAAAAATATAGAATCTAAATATAGAGAAAAAAGATTTAAAATATTTTTCAAAGAATTAAAAAAAAAAGAAATATTATTAACTGCACATCATAAAAATGATCAATGCGAAACAATACTTTTAGCTCTAAAAAGAGGTAGTGGAATAACAGGATTAATAGGAATAAAAAAAAAATATAATATAAATAAAAAAACAATAATAAGACCTCTTATAAATATAGAAAAAAAAGAAATAATAAAATATGCTTATTTAAAAAAAATAAAATGAATAAACGATACAAGTAATAATAATATAAATTTTGATAGAAATTTTCTAAGAATAAATATAATTCCTTTAATACTAAAAAGATGACCATCATTTATATCTTGTGTATATAGAACATCTAAAATATGTTTTCAACAAGAAAAACTTTTAAATAAATTAATAAAAAAAAAATATAAAAATATAAATTTTAAAAAAAATTTTATAAATATAAATATATTAAATAATTTAAAAAAAGAAGAATTTTATTTTTTAATAAGAAAATGATTAAAAAATAATAAAAAAAAAATGATATCTTATAAATTAATAAAACTTTTAAGAAAAAATTTTATTAAAAATAAAAAAAAAATATATTATCAAATATTTTTTAAAGAATTTATTTTAAATAAATACAAAAATAATATATATATAACAAAAAAATATATTAATAATATAAATATATTAAAATGAAAAAAAAATAAAAAAAAAATATTATTACCTAATAAATTAGGTAAATTATATATAAATAAAAAAAAAATAAATAAATTTTTAATAAGAAAACCAAACATAAATGAAAATATATATATAAAATTTAATATAAAAGGATATATATCATTATATAAAAAAAAAAAAAAAATAAAAAATATATGACAAGAATTAAAAATATTTCCATGAGAAAGAAAAAATATTCCAATAATATTTTATAATAATATTCCCATAACAGCACCAGGATTATTTATAACAAAAGATGGAAATCCTAATAAATTACCATCATGGTGCATAACATGAAAAAAAACTAAATAAAATTTTTATACATCAATAATAAAAAATCTAATATTCTATTTTTATTTATCAATTTAGATAAATTATTAATTCTATCTATAAATTCAACTAAATTATATAAAATATTTCTCTTACTAATAATTAATATATTAGGAACACCCATAACTTCAAAATCAGTAAGCATTTCTCCAAAATATAATTTTCTATCATCTAATAAAACATCAATATTATTATTTAATAACTCATAATAAATTTTAAAAGAAAAATTTTTTACTAAATCACATTTATACATATTTATTGGTAAAATACCTAATTTAAAATGAGATATACTTAAAGGTAATACAATTTTTTTATTACTACTATAATAATCTATTATACTAAAAAATAATCTAGTAATACCTATTCCATAACACCCCATATATATATTTTTTTTACATAAAATATTTTTATTTGAAAAAAAATTATAATAATAATTAGATAATTGAAAAATATGAGCTATTTCAATAGATTTATATTTAATACTTCTATCTTTATTATTTTTATTTAAAAAAAAACTAAAATTATTACATATATCATAAAAACCACTAATACCTATATTTAAAAATCAATTTACATTAAAATAAAAACTATTATTTTTATTAGCACCAATTATAAAATTTTTAAAATTAAATAAAGAATAATCAGCTATAATTTGATAATTAAAATTAAAAGGACCAAAAAAAATATAATTAAAATTTATTTTAATATCATTTTTATTAATCAAAATAATATTTTTAACAAAAGGAAAAATTTTATATAATTTAATAAAATTTATTTTTTTTTCATAAGGAATCATTATTAATATTCAAGATACTCTATCTATATAAAAAAATTTTAACAAAAATGTTTTTACAAATTTATTAATATCAATAAATTTATTTAAATTATATTCATTATTAAAATTAATATTTTTAATTAATTTTATTCTTTTATATTTATTTTTATTATTTTTTTTTAAAAAAATATTTTTATTTTTTAATAAATATAAAATATTTTCACCATATTTAGATAAAATATGAAATTCATGTGATAAACAACCACCTATAATTCCACAATCAGCTTTTTTATAAAAAATATTTAAACCTAAATATTTAAAAATATTTTTATAAACATTTAATATTTTATAATAATTAATATCTAAACATTTAATAGAATCATGAAAAGAATAAGCATCTTTCATTATAAATTCTTTAGATCTTAAAAAATTATATTTAGGCCTAATTTCATCACGAAATTTAGTATTAATTTGATAAAAAATTTTAGGAAAAAAATACCTATTAATATTTTCTTCACATATTAATTTAGTTATACATTCTTCATGAGTTGGAGATAAAACAAATTTTTTTTTATTTCTACTATTTAATAAAAATAATTCTTTTCCATATCTAATATATCTATTAGATTTTTTCCATATATCTAAAGGTTGAATAATAGGCATAAACATTTCTACAGCACCAATATTATTCATATAAAATCTTATTATTCTTATTAAATTATTTATAACCTTAAATCCATTAGGTAATAATATATAAATACCAGATGATAATTTACGAATAAAACCACCTTTAACCATATTATTATAAATATAATCATCATTTTTTATATAATTATTTTTAGAAGTAAATAAAAAATAATTAGTTATTTTCATATTATTAAATTCTATAAATTAACAATTTTACCTAAAAAACAACCACCTAAAATATGTAAATGTAAATAATTTATTTCCTGACCAGAATGTTTATTACAATTAATAACTAATCTATATCCAGATTTATAAATATTTTTAATATATGCTATTTTAGAAGAAGCTAATAACATTTTTCCTAATAATATAACATGATCATTATTAATATAATTAAGATTTTTTATATATATATTAGGAATAACTAAAATATGAACAGGAACTATAGGATTTATATCATTAAAAGCTGTAACATATTTATCTTTATAAATAATATTTACTTTAGATTTACCAGATATTATATCAATAAAAATATTTCTTTTCATATAAATTTATATATTAATTTTAATAAAAATAAAATACAAAATAAAGTTATTAATAAATATATTGATATATAATAAATAATATCTTATATTTATAATTATTATTGTATATAATTATTATAATAAAAACTAGATACTTTAAATTTAAATTATAAATAATTTAAATTTATAAAAGGTCTATAGCTCAGAGGTAGAGCACACCCCTGATAAGGGTGAGGTCAGTGGTTCAAATCCGCTTAGACCTATTTTTATTTTAATAAAGGGGTATAGTTTAATCAGGTAGAATAATGGTCTCCAAAATCATAGGTTAAGGTTCAAATCCTTCTACCCCTGTTTAAATAAAAAACATAACAATATATTTTAAATAAATTCATATATATGAATAAAAAAAAAACATATTTTAAAGAAATAAAAGATTTTATAAATAAAAATATAAATCCATTATTATATAATCATGGAGGATATATAAAATTATTAAATATAGATGAAGAAAATAATTTATTTATAAAAATATATGGAAAATGTAAATCTTGTTTATTTAATAAATACACATTCGAAAACTTAATAAAAAAAAAGATATTAAAATTTTTCCCTTATATAAAAAAAATAATAAATATATAAAATTATTATAAATAATAATTAATATATTATTTAAAATTTATATATATAACTATAAAAATTTATAAAAAAATTATAAAAATCAAATAAATAATATAAATACTTAAAAAAAAAAATTATAAAATATTAATTATAATTAGATAATAAAAAATAATTTTTAAATTTATTTATATTTACAAAAAATATAAAGGTTAAAATATGAAATATAATATAGAAAATAATATAAATAATTTTTATGAAAACTATGATTGTATAATAATAGAATCTTATATAGATAATAATTCATCTCAAGAAGAATTTCTAAAAAAAAATAATTTTATAGAAATAAAAAAAAAATATAAATTTGAAGGAAAAATAAATACACATTTATTAATAAATAATTATAAATCAAATTATATAAACGACATATTAATAATAGGATGTGGAAAAAAAAAAAAAATTAACACAGAAAAATTTAATAAAATATTAAAATATACTATACAATTAATAAAAAATAATAAATATAAAAAAATATTATTTTCATTAAATAATATATACATAAAAAATTTAAAATGAAAAATATCAAAAACAATTAATTATTTTGAAGAAAATAATTATTTTTTTGATAAATTTAAAAAAGAAAAAAATAAAAAAAAAAATATATATATAAATTTCTTAATAAAAAAAAAATATAATAATATTAAAAATACAATAAAAGAACAAAAAATAATTTCCAATGGAATAAAAAAATCAAAAAATTTATGTAATACACCAGCAAATATATGTAATTCTGAATATATATATAATAAAGTAAAAAAAAATATAAATAATAAAAATATATTTATATCTTGTTTAAAAGAAAAAGATATAAAAAAATTAAAAATGTATTCATATTTATCAGTAGGAAAAGGTTCAAAAAATCCACCATTAATAACAATAATAAAATATAACGGAGATAAAAATAATAATAAACCAATAGTATTTATAGGAAAAGGAGTAACATTTGATTCAGGTGGATTATCTATAAAAACATGTAATAATATGTGAGAAATGAAATATGATATGTCAGGAGCTTCAGTAATATATGGATTAATGTATATTATTTCAAAATTAAATATAAAATTAAATATAATTGGAATATTAGCATGTTCTGAAAATATGATAGATAAAAATTCTACAAGACCAGGAGATGTAGTAAAAACATTATCTAAAAAAACAATAGAAATTATAAATACTGATGCAGAAGGAAGATTATTATTATGTGATGTTTTAACATATGCAAAAAAATTTAATCCAATGTATGTTATAGATATTGCAACATTAACTGGAGCATGTGTTATAGCGTTAGGAGATAAAATAAGTGGTTTATTTTCTAATAATAAAGAATTATCAAAAATTATAATAAAATCTGGAAAAACAACAAAAGATTATATATGAGAATTACCTTTATTTAAAAAATATAATAAACTTTTACATTCTAAAACAGCAGATATTAAAAATTGCTCAGATAATAGTTACGGAGGAGCAATAACAGCTGCATGTTTTTTATCTAATTTTACTAAAAGTTATAAATGAGCACATATTGATATAGCTGGAACAGCATATAATGAAAAAGGATCAACAGGTAGACCTATAAATTTATTATTTCAACTTATAAAAAATATAAAAAAAATAAATAACTTAAATTAAAATATATAATAAATGAAAAAAAAATATAATATTAAAAATAAAGAAAAAAAAATATATAATTTTTGAATAAAAAATAATATTTTTAATCCTGAAAAAAAAAACAAAAAAAAAACATTTTCTATAATAATGCCTCCTCCAAATATAACTGGAAATTTACATATAGGACATGCATTTCAACAAACCATTATGGATATAATAATAAGATATAATAAAATGATAGGAAAAAATACATTATGATTAATGGGAACTGATCATGCTGGTATAGCAACTCAAATTATTATAGAAAATAATTTAAAAAAAAAAAAAATAAAATATAATAAAGAAAAATTAATAAAAGAATTATGAAAATGAAAAAAAAAACAAGAAAAAAAAATATATAAACAAACTAAATTAATGGGAAGTTCAGTTTATTGAAAAAAAACATGCTTCTCATTAAATAAAAATTTTTCTTATGCTGTAAATAAAGTTTTTATAAAATTATTTAATGATAAATTTATATACAAATCTAAAAAAATAGTTTTTTGAGATACTAAAATAAATACAGTAATATCTGATTTAGAAATAAATAAAAAAAAAAAAATAATAAAAAAATATTATATAAAATTTAAAATATTTAAAAGTAAAAAATATATAATTATATCTACAACTAAACCTGAAATGTTATTAGGTATAACATATATAATAATAAATACATATAAATTTAAAAAATATAAAAAAAAATATAAATATATAATTAATCCAATAAATAATAATTTAATAAAAATCAAAATTATAAAAAATAAAAAAAAAAAATTTAAATATATTAAAATTATTCCAGGACATAATTTTAAAGATTTCAAAATAGCTAAAAAACATAATTTTTTTATACTAAATATATTTAATAAAAACGGTACATTAAAAAAAAAATCAAAATTAATTAATTTTAATAAAAAAAAAAATAAACATTTAAATTTAAATAATCCAAAATGAATAACTAATCTTTATATAAAAGAAGTAAAAAAAAAAATTATTAATTTTTTACATAAAAAAAAAATAATTAAAAAAATAAAAAAAAAAAAAAAAATTATAAAATATAGTAATAAATCAAATTCAATTATACTACCATTAATAACAAATCAATGATATATAAAAATAAATAATTTATCTAAAAAAGCTATAGAAATAGTAAAAAAAAAAAAAATTAAATTTTATCCTTCAAAATACAAAAAACTATTTTTTTCTTGAATAAAAAATATAAAAGATTGATGTATATCAAGACAAATATATTGAGGACATAAAATACCAATATATTATGATGATAAAAAAAATATATATACAGGATATAGTAAAAAAGAAATATCAAAAAAAAATAATATACCTATAAAAAAAATAAAACAAGAAAAAGGTGTTTTAGATACATGATTTTCATCATCATTATGATCATTTGCATGTTTAGGATGACCTAAAAAAACAATAAATTTTAAATTATTTCATCCATTAAATTTAATAGTAAGTGGTTTTGATATAATTTTTTTTTGAATTACTAGAATGATAATAATGACTTTATATACTATAAAAATAAAAAAAAAAAATCAAATTCCATTTAAAAAAGTTTTTATAACAGGACTAATAAGAGATGAAAATGGAAAAAAAATGTCTAAATCATTAGGAAATGTTATTGATTTAGAAGACATATTAAACGGAATTTCATTAAAAAAATTAATAAAAAAAAGAACTTTAAATTTAATAAATAAAAAAAATAAAAAAAAAATAAAAAAAAACACAATAAATAAATTTCCAAATGGAATAAAATCAAATCAAATAGATGTACTAAGATTCGCACTAACATATAACTCAACATTTAATTTAAATATCAATTTTAATTTAAATCAATTAAAAAATTCATATAATTATTGTAATAAATTATGAAATATTTATATTTATATAAGTAAAATATATAAAAAAGAAATATTTTTAAAAAATAAAAAAATAAAAAAATTATCTTTAATAGAACATTGAATTTTATATAAATTTATAAAATTAACAAAAAAATATAAAAAATATATAAAAAATTTTAATTTTAGTAATATATGTAAAATACTTTTTAATTTTTTAAAAAAAGATTTTTCAGATTGATATTTAGAATCATTTAAATATATAAATAAAAAAAATATATTAAAAAAAAAAATATTTCTATTTTTTATAATAGAAAAAATATTAAATATATCACATCCAGTAACACCATTTATAACAGAATATATATGACAAAAAATAAGTGGAAATAACTTTAAAAATAAAAAATCAATTTTATTTAATAAAATTAAAAATTACATTTTTTTTAGAAAAAAAAATAATTTAATAAATATTTTCAATATTATTAAAAAAATTATTCAATATATAAGAAAATATAAAAAAAAAAATAAAAACAAAATAAAAAAAATAATTATAATAGGATTAAATTTAACAGAAAAAAATATATTTATTAAGAATAAATATATATTTAAATTAATTAATATAAAAAAAATATATTTTATAAATAAAATTATTTTTAAAAAATATCTACATATAAATAAAAAAAATAAAATTTTTAAAATTAAAAAAAATATAAATATATATAACTATAAATTAAATATATTAATATAAAAATATTTTTAAGCGAGTAACGGGACTCGAACCCGTATCTTTAGCTTGGAAGGCTAAAATAATACCATTATAAAATACTCGCTTATAATTTATAAATTAATGGTGGGAGAAGGATTCGAACCTTCGAAGTCTAAGACAACAAATTTACAGTCTGTCCCTTTTAACCACTCAGGAATCCCACCTCTTATATGCCGGCTACCGGAATTGAACTGGTGACCTACTGATTACAAGTCAGTTGCTCTACCTGCTGAGCTAAGCCGGCTATGGAGTTAAGCGGGATTGAACCGCTAACCTTCTGCGTGCAAAACAGATGCTCTACCAATTAAGCTATAACCCCTATATTTTAATATTATTTATTTTATAAATAATAACAAATTAATTATAAATAATTATTTTAAATAAATAAATATATTTATATATTTTTTTAAAATATATTATTATTATCTACCAATAAAATACTTATTTTATTATTAAAAAATTCAAAAAAACCACTATTTATATAAATATTTTTTTTTTTATTATTTTTATATAAATATAAATTACATTCTTTTATAAATAATAATATAGATATATGTTTATAATAAATTTCTATATTATTATATAAATCACTAATTTTTATATATTCAATAAAATCATCAAATAATATTTTTTCTTTTGATATAATTAAAATTTTAATTAATTTATTTTTCATATATTATTTTTTTTTTATTTCATTAATTTTACCTATCATATAAAAATTTTTTTCAGATATATTATCATATTTACCTTCTATAATACTTTTAAAACCTTTAATACTATCATTTACAGATACATATTTTCCAGGTATATTAGTAAATATTTCACTAACATAAAATGGTTGTGATAAAAATCTCTGAATTTTTCTTGCTCTAGAAACAATTATTCTATCTTTTTCAGATAATTCATCTATACCTAATATAGTAATTATATCTTTTAATTCTTTATATTTTTGTAATATACTCTTAACTTTAAATGCAACATCATAATGTTCATTTCCAACAATATCAGGAGTTAACTGATCACTACTAGATAAAAGTGGATCTATAGCAGGATATATTCCAGATGCAGCTATTTGTCTATCTAATACTATTATAGAATCTAAATGTGCAAAAGTTGCTAATGCAGAAGGATCACTAAAATCATCAGATGGAATATATATAGCTTGAATTGAAGTTATAGATGCTTTTTTTGTAGAACATATTCTTTCTTGTAATATTCCCATTTCTTCATATAAAGTTGGTTGATATCCTACAGAAGAAGGTATACGACCTAATAATGCAGATATTTCAGTACCAGCTAAAATATATCTATATATATTATCTATAAAAAAAAGAACATTATATCCATCATCTCTAAATTTTTCAGCTATTGTTAAACCAGTTAAAGCTACACGAAATCTATTTCCTGGAGGTTCATTCATTTGTCCATAAACTAATGAAACTTTATTTATAACTCCAGATTTACACATTTCTTTATAAAAATCATATCCTTCTCTAATTCTTTCTCCTACACCAGTAAAAACAGAATATCCAGAATGTTTTACCGCTATATTTCTTATTAATTCCATCATATTTACTGTTTTACCTACACCTGCTCCTCCAAATAATCCTATTTTTCCACCTTTTAAAAATGGACAAATTAAATCAATTACTTTAATACCAGTTTCTAATATTTCTTGTGAAGAAGATAAATTTATATATTCAGGAGGAGATCCATATATAGATCTATATTCTACAGTATTTATTTTTTTTCCATTATCTAATGGATCTCCTAAAATATTAACAATTCTACCTAATAATTTTATACCTACAGGTATAGAAATTTTTTTTAATGTATCTATAACAATCATTCCTCTAAATAACTTTAAAGTTGATCCCATAGCTATAGTTCTTACTATATTATCACTTAATTGATGATACACTTCTAAAATTAATTTTTTTTTATTTTTTAAAACTACACGTAAAGCATTAAATAATTTAGGTATATAATTTATATGAAATTTTACATCAACAATAGCACCCAAAACTCTAACTATACGTCCTTTATTTTTTTTCATAAAATTTTTAATTAAATATTTATTATGAATTTATATATTAGATATTAACTCAATAATTTCTTTTGTTATATAAAATTGACGTAATTTATTATAAATTAAATTTAACTTATTAAATAAATTTTCTGAATTTATAGAAGCATTTTTTGTTATTTTTATTCTATTAAAATATTCAGAAACCATATTATTTAATATACAATTATTAATTTTAGAATTTATATTTTCATAAATTAATTTATTAAATAAAATTTTTTTATTTTTTTCATACAAATAATTAAATTTATTTGATTTATTTAAAATATTTATTGGCAATAATTTATCAATATTTATTTTATTATTATTAGATAATAAAACATTATTAACTATAAAAACAATACTATTATTAATTTTAAAAAAATTTATAATTTTATCAGTTATATTTTCATTTATATTATTTAATATTTTATATAATTTTTTTTTATACAATATTTTATATAAAATATTATTTTTTTTTAACATATTTAAAAAAAAACTACTTTTTTTTCCAATTAAAAAAAAATATATTTTTTTTAAAAAAAAATTATTTTCCTTTATATGATATATTATTTTTTTATATAAATTTAAATTTAAACTACCACATAAACCTTGATCACTAGATATAATTAAATATAAAACATTATCTATGTTATTTAATTTATTAAAAAAAATATAATTTTCATTTAATAAAGAATAAATATTTAATTTATTTACTATTTTATTTAAAATATTATTATAAATCATATTATGATATAATTTTTTATATATTGATTTATATTTATATATAGAAATCATTTCCATAGATTTAGTTATTTTATAAACATTATTAATGCTATTTTTTCTAATTTTTAAATTATTTTTATTTATCAAGATTATTCCTCAAATTATAATAATTTTATATTAAATATTTTTTTTTAAATTTTGTTATAATTTTATTTAATTTATTTATTATATTATCATTAATTTTTCCATTTAAATTAATTTTTTTTTCAAAATTAGAATAAAATTTATTTATATAAATAAATAATTTTTTTTCATATATATATATATCTTTTATATTAATATCATCTAAATATTTATATTTTAAAGAAAATAACATTATAATCTGTTTAAATAAAGATAAAGGTTTATATTGTTTTTGTTTAAAAATTTCTACTATTCTTTTTCCATAATTTAATTGATAATTAGTTTCTTCATCAACTTCAGATGAAAATTGAGAAAACTTAGATAATTCATAATATTGAGATAATAAATTTCTCAAAGAACTAGATAATTTTTTCATAATATCTACTTGAGAAGTAGATCCAACTCTTGATACAGATATTCCAGGATTAATAGCCGGTCTAATTCCAGAATTAAAAAGACTAGACTCTAAAAAAATTTGACCATCAGTAATAGAAATAATATTAGTTGGTATAAATGAAGATATATCTCCTTCATATGTTTCAACTATAGGTAATGATGTTAAAGAACCAGATTTATTTTTTTTACTATATTTATTATTATATTTTCTAATAAACTTATAATTTAAATAAGCTGATCTTTCTAATAATCTAGAATGTAAATAAAATATATCTCCAGGATAAGCTTCTCTTCCTGGAGATCTACGCAATAATAAAGAAATTTGTCTATAAGAAATAGCATGTTTTGATAAATCATCATATACAATTAAAACATCTTTTCCTTTATTTCTAAAATATTCTGCTATAGAACATCCTGAATATGGAGCTATATATTGAAATATAGCATCTTCTGAAGAAGATGCTACAACTATAGTTGTATAATCTAAAGCTTTATAATAATTTAATTTATTAACTATATTAACTAAAGAAGATAATTTTTGTCCTATAGATACATATATACATTTTACATTATAATTTTTTTGATTAATTATAATATCCAATGATAAACTAGTTTTTCCAGTTTTCCTATCACCAATAATTAATTCTCTTTGTCCTAAACCTATAGGAATCATACTATCTATAGCTTTATATCCACTATATAAAGGTTTATCTATAAATCTCCTGCTCATTATTGATGGAGCAGAATATTCTATTGGATAAAAATTATCACTTTTAATAATTCCTTTACCATCTATGGGCTGACCTAAAGAATTTACTATTCTTCCTAACATTTTTTTTCCTACTGGAACAACAAGAGTTTTTCCTGTACCTTTTACTTTCATTCCTACTCTTAAATTAGCACAATTTATTAAAGGTATAACATATACAGAATATATATCTAAACTAAATATAATTCCATATCCAATCTCTTTTGGAAATTCTATTAATTCATTTAAAAAAACTTTTGATAAACCAATAATTTTTATTATTCCATCAATTATAGATACAATTTTACCTTCATAATAAATATCTATTTTATTAGATACTTTTTTTATTTTTTTTTTAATTAATTCATTAATTTTATTAAAATTTAAAAACATTTTTTTATTCATTTAAAATTTCATTTTATAAATTAATTTTTTAATATTATTTTTTATACTATAATCAATAATAAAATTATTGTTATATATACATACTTTAAATCCTAAAATAATACTTTTTTTTTTTTTTTTAATTATAAAAATTCTTTTTTTAAAAAAAAATTTTTTAATTATATTTTTTATCAAAAATATATTTATATTATTAATATTTTTATAATAATAAAGTATACAAATTATAATTTTTTTGTTTTCTAAATATAATTTTAAAAAATTACTATAAATTTTTTTTATATTAAAAAATAAATATTTATTTCTATAAATTTTTTTTATAAAATTTAATATAAAAATATTAATTTTTACATATTTCCTTAAAATATATATTATTTCTTTTAAAAAACTATTTTTATTTAAAAAAAATAAATTTACAAAAATTTTTTTTTTAATTAAATAAATAAATATAGTAAAAATTTTTTTTCAATTAATAAAACTATTATTTTTTTTATTTATATTCTTTACTATATCTAAAGAACAATAATATATTAAATATTCTTTACTTAACATAAGTTTTTTATTAAAATTTATAATTTTTTAATATTTTATAAATAAATTTATTATTTAATTTAGAATCAAATGTATTATTAGTTATTTTAATTAACATTAAATTTAATATATTAGATATTTTCTTAAAAAAATTACTATATATTTTTTTTTTTTCAATATTTATTTTAAATTTAGCTTGATTTATAATATTTTTATATTCATATTTAGCTTTTTTTTTAGACTTTTTAATTAATAAATTACTTTCATATTTTGCTTCTAATAATATTTCAATAGATTTTTTTTTACTATCACTAATAATTTTTTTAGCTTTATTTTTTAAAAATAAAATATTATTTTTTATACTATCTATTTTTTTATATTCTATATATATTTCTTTTTGTCTTCTTTCTATTATATTATTTATATAAGGTCAAACATATTTTTTACATAAATATATATATAATAAAAAAATAATTATTTGAAAAATTACAGTAATATTTATTTCCATAATATTATTATTTAGCTACAGAAAAAATTATATATAAACTTAATCCAATAATTATCATAGGTATAGCATCTATTAAACCAATTACAATAAAAAACTGATTTCTCAAAATAGATACAGCGCTAGGTTGTCTAGATACACTATCTAAAAATTTACCACCTAATATTCCTATTCCAATAGATGCACCTATTGATGCTAAACCCATCATTAACGCAGCAGAAATATAAAAAATACCATTTTGCATAAAATTCTCCATAAAAATTTAAATATACTATATAAATTTATGATATATATATTAAAATAAGTATCATAAAAATAAAAGATTGTAAAAAAGAAATTAAAGAATGTAATATCATTAAAGGAATTATTATTAACCATTGAATTCACATTGGTATAATAAAATATACTAACATAAAAATTATTTCTCCTGAATAAATATTACCAAATAATCTTAAAGATAAAGATAATATTTTAGAAAATAAATTAATTGTTTCAATAAAAACATTTATTGGTATTAAAAATATATTTTTAAAAGGATGAAAAAAAAAATTTTTAATAAAATATTTAAAACCAAATTTTCTAAATTTATATAAAAATATTAAAAATAATGAAACAATAGATATTGATAAAGTTACATTTAAATCTGAAGTTGGAACAATAGAAAAATTATTAATAGAAAAAAAAACATTTAATAAATAAGGTAAAATATCTATTGGAAATAAACCTAATAAATTATTAACTAATATTCATGTAAATATTGAAAATGATAAAGAAAAAACAAACTTATTTTTTTCACCATATATATAAATTACATTTTTATAAACAAAATATATTATTATATCTAAAAAAATCTGTTTTTTACTAAGAATTTTTTTATATTTAATTGAATCAATCGTTTTTTTAATTAAAAATATTAATATAATTAATAATAAAAATGATATTATAAATGAATCCAAATTTAATATTCAAAATGAATATTTTTTATAATTTAAATCATTTACTATTTTAAAATTCAAAATATTTATTCTAAAATGAGATAAATGATGTTTAATATAATCATGTATAATAATAAATTTAAAAAAAATTTTTTTTATCATAAAAACTTAAAATTATTCTTAAATAAATTTAATTATTAAATTTATAAATATATATTTTATAAAATTATTTTTTAAAAAATTTAATAATTATTAATTTAACATATTAATAATATTTATATATATCTATTTTATAATTTTTTTTTATATATATATATATATTAATTATAGAAGAAGGTGTAACTCCAGATATCATATAAGCATCATATAAACATTTAGGTTTATATTTACTTAATTTTTGTATTATTTCTTTTGATAAATTACAAATCTTATTATAATCTATATCATTTGGTATTATTGTTTTTTTATAAAAACTTAATTTATTTATTTCAACTTTTTGTTTATCTAAATAACCTTTATATTTAATTAATATTTCTACTTCTTTTAAAAATTTATTTTTTATTTTTTTTTTAAATAAATGTATTATTTCTTTTAAAGAAATACCATAATTAGAAATTATGGATTTAATTTTTATTTTATTAGAATTATTAAAAATATTTTTATATTTTATTTTTTTAAATATTTTTTCTATAAATATCTCCTTATCTTTTAAAAAATTATAATTTTCTTTAATTAAACTCATTTTTTTTTTAAAAATATACCACCTTTTATTATTTATTAAACCTAATTTATATCCTATAGGTGTTAATCTATAATCAGCATTATCTTCTCTTAAAAATAATCTATATTCAGATCTTGAGGTAAACATTCTATAAGGTTCATTTATTCCTTTTATACATAAATCATCTATTAATACACCCATATATGAATTTTCTCTATTAGGTATAAATCTAATATTTTTATTATTAACTTTTAAACTAGCATTAATTCCAGCAACTATTCCTTGAGAAGCTGCTTCTTCATATCCAGTAGTTCCATTTATTTGTCCAGCTAAAAATAAATTTTTTATTATTTTACTTTCTAAACTTTTGTATAAATCTTTAGGATCTATATATAAATATTCTACTGCATATCCAGGTTTTAAAATAATTGAATATTCCATTCCTTTTATTGATTTTACTATTTTATTTTGAATTTCTATAGGAAAACTATTTGATATACCATTTGGATATATAATATCTTTAAATAAATTTTCTTGTTCTAAAAAAATATTATGTTTTTTTTTATCTGAAAAATTTATCACTTTATCTTCTAACGAAGGACAATATCTTGGACCAATACTTTTTATTATTCCATTATATAAAGGACTACTTTTTATATTATTTTTTATAATTTTATGAGTTAAATTATTTGTATATGTTAAATAACAATTTACTTTTTTTAACTTATTTTTTTTTTTATACATTTCTAAAAAAGAAAATCCTTTTATATTCTCACTATATTGTTTTTTTAAATTATCTAATTTAACTGAATCATATTTTATCCTTGGAGGAGTTCCAGTTTTTAAATATCCATATTTAAAAGGATATTTAATTAAATTTTCAGCTAATAATTCTGAATAATTATCATTTAATCTACCTCCTTTATATATTTTTTTTCCTATAAATATTTTAGAATTAAGAAAAGTTCCAGTAGATAATATTACAACTTTAGAATATATACTTCTTTTTTTTGTTTTTACACCAATTACTTTATTTTTTTTTATTATTAAATTAATTACTTCATCTTCATATATAATAAGATTTTTTATTTTATTTAATATATCTAATGTTTTTTTTTTATATATTTCTTTATCTACTTGTATACGTGTAGATTTTACAGCATCACCTTTACTAGAATTTAAAATTTTAAAATGAATTCCTGATAAATCAGCTACTTTACCCATTAAACCACCTAAAGCATCTATTTCTTTTACTAGATGACTTTTTCCTATTCCTCCAATAGAAGGATTACAAGACATTTCACCAATATTTTTTTTAGAAAAAGTTATTAATAATACTTTTTTTACAATTTTTGTAGAAACAAAAATTGCTTCTATACCAGCATGTCCTCCTCCAATAACTATAATATCAAAATACATATTTAAACTCAAAAATTTTTAATTTTAATAATAATGTTAATTATAATACATAAATATTTTAATTTAAATATTTTTTTATTTTACATTTTTTTTAAAAAAATATATTTATTTATTGAATTTTAAATAATTTTATTGTATAATAAATTCACTTATTGGTTTATGTTTCGAAAAGTTCAATTAATTTGTTTAATTATAATAATTAAATTTATGTTAAAAAAATTTTTTTTTAGTTGATTCTAACCTATATATATATAAATCTTTTTATTCTATTAATTATAAAAAAAAATATTTAAACTTTAAAAAATCTTTTTATATTTTTT
>CP144809.1:0-7855 GCA_036689375.1 Candidatus Stammera capleta
ATGAAAAAAAAATATTCTAGATGTTGATTACCAGATAAAAATAATAAAAAATGAATTTTAAGTGTAAAAAAATTTAAATATTTTAAAAATATATATATTAAATATAATAATTTTATAAAAAAAGAAATTACTTTTTTTATAGATAAAAAAATAATTAATTTTACAAATAAAATTAAAAATGCTAGTTTAATTTTTTTAAAAAAAACTCTTTTAGAAGAAGAATATATTATTATAGAAAAAAAAAAAAAGATTTTTATATATTCAAAAAAAAATACAGGATTTTTATATGGATTATATTATTTGTTTAGATTAATTCAAACAAATAAAATATATAAAATAAAAAATATTTTTATAAATGAAAAACCTTCTAGTAAAATAAGAATGATAAATCATTTAGATAATATAGATGGTAGTATTAAAAGTGGATATTCTGGAAATTCTATATTTTTTTTAAATAATAAAATTAATTATGATTTATATAGAATAAATTTTTATGCTAAATTATTATGTAGTATAGGTATAAATTCAATAAGTATAAATAATACTAATGTTGATTTTAAATCAACATATTTAATAACTAAAAAATGATTAATACAAATAAAAGAATTATATAATATATTTATAAAATATAATATTAAAATATTTATTTCTATAAGATATGATAGTCCTATAATTTTAAGTAAATTAAAAACATTTAATCCATTAAATAATGATGTTATATTATGATGAAAAAAAAAAATAAATGAAATATATAAATATATGCCATTATTTGGAGGATTTATAATAAATACGAATTTAAAATCAAAAGGACCACTTTATTATAATATAAATCATGCTAGAGGGTCTAAATTAATATCTAAACCATTAAAAAAATTTAATGGAATACTATTCTGAAAATGTTTTTTAACAAATATAAATCATAGTTGAAAAAATAAAAAAATAGATAAAACTTGTATAACATTTAATTATTTTAAAAAATTAGATAAATATTTTCCAAAAAATGTAGTATTACAAATAAAAAACGGTCCTATTGGATTTCAAGTAAGAGAACCTGTATCACCTTTAATAGGATCTATGAAATATACTTCACAAATAATAGAATTACAAATTAATCAAGAATATACAGGACAACAAATAGATTTATGTTGATTACCAATGCAATGAAAATATATATTAAATTTTGATACTTATTTATATGGACATAATTCAACAATAAAAAAAATAATTTCAGGTAAAATTAATAATATGAAATATTTTGGAGCAACAGTAATATCTAATATAGGAAATAATTGAAATTGAACAAAAAATATTTTATCTCAATCTAATTTATTTAGTTATGGAAAAATATTATGAAATAATAATATAAATTTAAATAATATTTTAAAAGAATGAATAAAATTATCTATAAAAAATAATAAAAAAGTAATAAAAAATATAAGAAAAATATTAATAAATAGTTGAAAAACATATGAAAAATATACTAATCCATTAGGATTAAGTTTAATGGTAGATCCAGTAGATAATTATACTCCTAATATAGATGGATATGAATATAATAATTATGGAATATATCATTATGCAGATAGAAAAAAAATAGGTTATAATAGAACAAGTTTTGGATCAAAATTTACTAATCAATATTCTAATTATAATAAAAATAAATTTAATAATATTAAAAGATGTCCTGAATCTTTATTATTATTTTTTCATAGATTATCATATAAATTTATATTAAAAAAATATAATAAAACTATAATTCAATATATATATGATATTCATTTTGAAGGAGTTAAAAATGTATTTTTATGAATAAATTTATGAAATAAATTAAAAAAATTAATTCCAATATATATATTTAGTAATGTAAAAAAAAATCTTATAAAACAATATTTTCATTCAAAAGAATGAAAAGATAAAATTAATTCATATTTTTTTAGAAAATCTGGTATAGATGATAAATTAAAAAGAAATATATATAAAACTTAATTATATAAAATTTTTAAAAAAATATTTAATAATATACCAAAAACAAATGATAAAAATATATTATATAAAGAGAAATTAGATAAATAATAATTTATATTATTAAAACCTAATATAAAAAATAATAAAATTAATGAAATATTTTTTATATAATTTTTATTATTTAATTCTGATAAAATTTTAATTCCTGATAAAAATATAATACTACAAAAAAATATATATATTCCTATAATTATAGGAAATGGTACATATAATAAAATAAAATATTTCTTTAAAAGAAAAATTAATAAAATAATTAAAATAGAATTATATATTATACTATTAAAATAATATTTTATATCTTTATTTTTATATAATATATTTATATTTTCACTACATATTGATAAAGGTGGAATACTAAATAAACTAGAAACTATAATTATACATCCATAATAAAATATAGATTTACTTAAATATTTTAAATTATTTATATTTAAATTATTATTAATATTTAATAATACAGTAAAATAATTTATATATTCCATTAATACAATAAATATAAATGGAATTGATAATAAAATATTAAAATTATAAAAATTATTATAATTTATATATTTATTTAAAAATATATTATTTATTTTATCAAATTTTCAATTAAATAAATATAATGATAAAAAATAACTAATTACTAAACTATACATTATAAATAAATATGATAATTTTTTTTTTTTAATAAAAAAAAAACTACATATAAAAAATGTAAATATAATTATAATATAATTATAATAATTTAAATATAAATAATTATCATAAAAAATTTTTCATATTGTATTTAATAAATTAAAACTTATTAAAATTACAGTCATTCCTAATATTACAGGATCTATTAAAAAATTTAATCAATATAAACCATATTTTTTTATTAAAATACTTATTATACATAAAATAATTCCATAAAATAAAGTTAAATTATTTATATTATTATAAATAGAATTTTTTATTATAAATATAATTGGTGATATTAATATATAACTATATGTAAAATATATTGGAATATTTTTTTTATATAATAAAAAATTATAAAGTAATGTTATTATTTGATTTGATATAATTAAATATATTAAATTTAATTTAAGTATACTAGATAATATAATAGAATTAATTATTATTGAAAATATATAATTTATATTGAAATATTCAAAAAAAATTTTTATATTTTTATATAAATAATAATTTATTATATTTAACATTATTTCTCCTTTAATTAATTATATATTAATTTATATTTTATTACAATATATTTTTACATATAAATTTTAATTATAAAAATTATTTTATAAAAATATTATGTTTAATACAAGTAATTTATACAAAAAAAATACTTTAAAATCTATATATGATATTAATTTTTTAAAAAAAAAATATATAGGTTATATAACTAATATATTAGCATATTCTTCTATACCTCATTCTAAAATAAAAAATTTTTTTTTTAAAAGAGATAATGGATATTCTTCATTAAAAATTATAGCTGATCCTGAATATGGTTTACCATACGGTATAATACCAAGAATATTTATGATTTGATTGTGTACACAAGCAAAATTAAAAAAATCTCCACAATTATATTTAGGTAAAAATCAAAATGAATTTTTAAAAAAACTAGGTTTTACCCCCACAGGGGGGATTAATGGAACAATTAATAGAGTTAGAATTCAAATTATTAGAATATTAAATTCTACAATATCATTAACATATAATAAAGACAATACATATAAATTTAAAAATTTAATGATTATGGATAGTGGAATATTATTTTGATCTAAAAAAAAATCTTTTTGAGAAAGCAGAATATTATTATCTAAAAATTTTTATAAAGAAATAAAAAATACATCTCTACCTATAGATTTAAGATTAATTAAAAATATACGTTCTCCATTAGCTATGGATATTTATATATGATTAACTTGAAGATCTAGAATAATAAATAAAAGTATTTTTATATCTTGAGAAAAATTAAAATTTCAATTTGGTTCTAATTATAGTAATAATAAAAAAGGTTTATCTAATTTTAAATTAGAATTTATAAAAAAATTAAAATATATTTATTTTTTTTATAAAAATATTAATTTTGAAATTTCTAATTTAGGTTTAAAATTAAAAAATAGTAATCCTCATATTCCATTTATAAAATAATTATAAATTAATATATGTAATACATGTAATATATGTAATACATGTATAGAATATTTAAAATAACGATAACCCACTATGATCAGTGGAGAAATTTTCATTTTATTTTTTTTTTTGGCTGGTGTTTATGCGTTGTTTGGCTGGTGTTTATGCGTTAATATTTTTTTATTTATATAAATTTAATTTTGTAAATTATATATTTTATGTTATACTTAGTATGTTTTTGAATAAGTAAAAAATTTAATACTTACTTTATTAATCAGTTTTATAGGATTTTTATGAAAAATATTAATAGTTTATGTTTTGCACTTGCATTTATGTTATCTATTAATACAGCAATTTCTTCAGGAGATACACGTAAAGTTAAAGAACCTAATATTCCTGAAAGTTGTATTACTTTAAAAGCTAATGATAAAAATAATACTAGCTCAATTCAAAATGCAATCAATACTTGTGCTAAACAAAAAAAAATAGTTTCTTTACAACCTACTAGTAATAAAATTTTTCATTTTTATTCTGGTCCATTAAATATACCATCTAATGGTGGTTTATTAATTAATAAAAATGTAGTTTTATCAGCTATACCAGATCCATTATTATATGATAATGGAAGTAAAAAATGTGGAAAATTATCTAATTCTAGTGGAGGATGTAATCCATTTATATTAGTAAATAATTCTGAAAATAGTGGAATATATGGAAACGGAATAATAGATGGTCAAGGAAATTCTGTTATAAAAGGAACAAATAAAACTTGATGAGATTTAGCTACTGAAGCTAAAAATAAAAATTTATCTCAGAATGCTCCTAGATTATTAGAAATAAAAAATTCAAAAAATTTTATTATTTATAAAATATTTTTAAAAAATTCTCCTAATTTTCATATTTCCACAAATAATGTAGATGGTTTTACTGCATGAAATGTTAATATAAATACTCCCGCTAATGCTAGAAATACTGATGGTATAGATCCTGGTTCTTCTACTAATGTTACTGTTGCACATTCTTATATAAGTACAGGAGATGATAATATAGCTATAAAAGCATCAAATAAACCTACTACACATGTATCAATAATAAATAATGATTTTGGAAAAGGACATGGTATGTCTATAGGTAGTGAAACTTATGGAAAAGTAAATGATATATTTGTTAATAATTTATCTTTGAATGGTACAACTAGTGGTTTAAGAATAAAAAGTGATATTTCTAGAGGTGGTTTAGTTAATTCAATAATTTATAAGAATATTTGCATTAAAGACGTTCAATATCCAATATATATAGATATGTTTTATGATAAAAATGCAAAAGGAAATAAAATACCTCAATTTAAAGATATACTTTTCGATTCAGTAAAAGTTTTAACACAAGGTAAATTTATTTTCAGAGGAATAAAAGGAAATAATATTCAAGTAAAATTTTCTAATGTAAATATAAAAAAAGGATCAAGTTTTGTTATGGAAAATGTTACTAAAAATGGTATTATAAATGAAAATGTTACAGGAAATAATTGTCCTTCTTATAAATAAAAAAAATAAATAAAGTAGGTAATTTTTTTTCTTAAGTAAACCCTTTAATCTATATAAAAATAGATTATAGGGGGTACTTTATACATGTATGTCTTAATCCATTTTTACAAAAAAATATAGATTTTATATTATTTATATTATTTTTTTTTATTTTTTTTTTAATATTTTTTTTTGGAATAAATAATCATCCTATTTTTTTTCTTCAAAAAAACAAAAGATTTTTTTTTTTATTTTTTATATAATTAATATTATTTATTAGTATATTTTTTTTTTTTTTATTTAAAAATATTATAAATTCTTTTATAAATAAATAAGAAAATTTTTTTTTTATATTAATAGATATATTATTTATATTTAAAAAATTTATTATTTTAAATATTAAATTATTTGTATTTTTTATCCAAAAAGGATATTCTATAATAATATTTTTAGTATATTTTTTTAAAAAAGTAATAATAAATTTATTATAAAAATATCATTTTTTTATATTTTTTATAAAAAAAAAACATATATTAATAATCTTTATAAAATTCATATAAAATAATTTCTTAACTAAAAATGTTATATATTTTTTTATATATAAAAAATTTTTTTTTTTTATAAATCTAATATTTATAATTAAAAATATTTTATTTTTTTTACAAAAATTTATTATATTTTTATTTATTTTATTTTTTTTTAAATTAATATTTATTTTAATTGTATTAATATATCTTATATATTTTTTTAAATTTTCTAATTTTTTATTTTTATAAAAAAATGAATATATATTTATACCTCTAATTAATATTTTTTTAAAATTTATTCTTTTTTTTTTTAATAACATATTAATCTCTTAAAAATAAAAAATTATTTAACTTTTAAAAAAAAGTACATTATTTGAAATAATAATGATACTATAGATATAAAAAAATAAACATATAATAAACTATTAAATTTATTTAAAATATAAACAGATAAAAAAGAAAAAAATATTTTTGATATACTAGATATAGAATTACGTATAATAGTAAATTTTCCTAAATTAAAATAAGATGAATTTTTATTAATTTTTATTTGCATACATAATATATGACCAGTTAAAAAACCAAAACAAACAGAATTTAATAATAAAATTAAATAAAAGTTATTTATAAAACTTAAAAATAAAAAAATAAAAAAACATAAAAAAAAAGTATATTTTTCTATAAATTTTCTTGAAATAATTTTTTTATATAAAAAGAATCCTACTATAGTTGAAAAAAAAGCACATGAAAAATTTAATGAAGAATATACTATACTAGATTTATAATTAGTTATTTTATAAATAAAAGGTAATATTGTATATAAATATTGATATACACCACTAGATGGTATAGAAAAAAAAAATATATAAAATAATTTTTTATTTAAAAATATATTTTTTTTAAACCAAAAAAAATCTATATTTTCATTTTTATTTAAATTTTTACTTATAAGTAAATCATGTTTTTTATTATATTTTAATAATTTATAAGAAAATAAAAAATTAATTAAATAAAAAAAACTTATAAGTATAAATCCATATAAACTTAAATTATATAAAATAAAAAAATTAGCTATTAAATTTCCAAGAGTTTGAAATATTTGTATTATAGAAAAAGATATTTTTACAACTTCATTACTTACTTTTTCATTAAATAATAATTTTACTATTTTATTTGAATTTATTCTATTAACAGTTTTAATTAAAGAATATATTGTTTGTAATATAAATATTAATATTAAACATATATTTATGTTAATTTTAATAAAAAAAAATAAACAAAATATTAAAAAAGAAATTAATAAAAAAAATAAATTATTTATATAATATTGATATATTGGATTTATATAATCTGCAATAAATATAAATGTTATAGCAGAAATAAACATAGGAAAATAATTTATTAAAGAAATTAAACTAATTATTAATGGATTATCACTAGTATAATTATATATTAATCATATTAATATAACATTTTCAATGCTTTCAGATAGAGAAATAAATACAATTGTTAATTGATAATTAATTTTTTTATTTTTTAAAAACATATATTTAATTTTTATTTTATATAAAATATTTATAATAATTTTAACAAAATTTAAAATAATTACTTATAATATATATATTAATAAATAATTTTAAAAAATTAAATACTTATTTTAAAAAA